>JALOLS010000057.1 GCA_025455865.1 Thermoleophilia bacterium | reverse complement strand
AGCCGTCCACGGTGATCTGGGTGAACCAGAAGAGCCCCAGGGCGAGCAGCACGTTCCCCACGGCCAGGACCGGCTTGACCCCCATGCGGCTGACCAGGGCCTGCGAGGCGCCCGAGGCGAGGATGGCGGTGAGCGCGACCGCGAGATAGCCCACGCCCGCCTCCAGGGCCGAGAAGCCGAGGATCTGCTGCATGTAGAGCGACAGCAGGAAGAACATGCTGAACACGATCGTGCCCAGCCCGAAGCCGATGATGTTGGCCCCGGTGGGCGTGCGGTAGCGGAAGAACCTCAAGGGGACCAGCGGCGAGGAGGAGCGGGTCTCGATGAGCAGGAAGACCCCGTGCAGGACCACCGAGGCGATGAGGAGCCCGATGGTCTGGGCCGACCCCCAGCCGACCGAGTTGGCCTGGGTCAGCGCGTAGACCAGGATCATCAGCGCGGCGGTGATCGTGACCGCGCCGGCCGCGTCGAAGTTGCGCGACATGCCGTCGGCCCGGCTCTCGGACACGTACCGGCGGACCAGCAGCAGGGCGAGCAGGCCGATCGGGACGTTCACGAAGAAGATCCACTCCCAGCCCAGGTACTCGGTCAGCACCCCGCCGAGGAGCACCCCGATCGCCGCCCCCGACCCGGCGATGGCCCCGAGCACCCCGAGCGCCTTGTTGCGCTCCGGGCCCTCGGCGAACGTGACCGAGACGATCGAGAACACCGAGGGGGAGAGGATGGCCCCGGCCGCGCCCTGGAGCCCCCGCATGATGATGAGCATCTCCGGGGAGGTGGACAGGCCGGCGAGCAGGCTCGTGAGCGAGAACAGGGCAAGGCCGATCATGAACATCCGCCGGCGCCCCAGGATGTCGCCGGCGCGGCCGCCCAGGAGCAGGAACCCTCCGAAGGTGAGCGCGTAGGCGCTGACCACCCACTGCAGGTCCTCGGGGTTGAAGTCCAGCGCCGTCTCGATCGACGGCAGCGCGACGTTCACGATCGAGACGTCCAGGATCACCATGAGGTAGGCGACCCCGAGGACCGCGAGCCCCTTCCAGCGGCGGGGATCCGGCTCCGCCGCGGCCCCGCCCGTCGTGCTGCTCGCCATGCCGCCCTCTCGTCCGGTCCGCCGACCGGGCCATGCTAGACCCGCGGTCTCGCCCGGCGCATCCCGAGCCGGCGGCAGCGCGGCCGTGCCTGCGCCTGCCGCCCCCGGCACCCGGCGCGCGGGGGACGGCAGGTGGTCGGGCGGGTCGCTACCCGGCCCGGCGGGCGGCCTCGAGGCGCGCCCACGCGCGCTCCTCGGCCCGCTGGTGCTCGTCGTCGCTCGCGTAGAGGTGCCGCGCGCGCGAGACGGCCAGGTAGTCGCTCATGGCCCGCTCGACGCCCTGCCCCGGATCCTCGGCCGGGGTGGGGCCCTCCGTCTGAAGCTGCTGCATGTCGGGTCCTCCCGTGTGACGGGTCGGCGACGTCGACGCGCCCGTCCGGGCCGCCGCGACGCGGTGGAAGCATCCCCGGCGCGAGCGGCGGGGTCACGTCGCCCGCCGTCGGAAGGGGCCGCCCTGTCGGGAAGGGAGGCGTGTGGGGAGGCCGCCGACGGTAGCACCACCCCGCGCCGGTCCCCGGGGGAACCGGCGCGGGGGACCGGGCTCAGGCTGGACCGACGGCTCCCGCGGCGGCCTCCGGCTCGTGGGTGGCCCGGCGGGCCGCTCGCCGCGGCCCCCGGGGCACCTGCCGGATGAGCTCCGCGTCCCACTCGCGTCGCCGCCGGCGACCCGGGCCACCCAGCGCCGGCCGGTGTGGTGGACCTGCGTGACCTCCTCGACCGCCGCCATGGGGCACGGGAACTCGTCGATGCGTGCCATGGTCGCTCCACCCGCCGCCGGCCGCGCAGACGCGGCGCGGGGAGGGCATCACGGATTCGCCCCGCGGATGCGGGCGATGGCCGGCCCCAGGCGCTGGCCGCCGGCGAGCACCGGCGCGAACAGGTCGCCCCGGCGCTGCACCCGGTCGAGCGCCACCGCCATCGTGAGCTCGCGCGGGTCCAGCTCCTCATCGACCTCGTCCCACTCGAGCGGCGTGGAGACCGGCGCCCCGGGCCGCGGGCGGACCGAGTACACCGAGGAGATGGTCTTGGCGTAGGCGACCTGGTTGGCGTCGACCAGCACCCCGCGCCGGCGCTCCTTGGCCCACTCGGTGGTGACCAGCCCGCGGTGGGTCTGCTCCAGCGCGCTCCCGACCAGCCGGCAGAAGGCCCGGGCCTCCTCGAAGGTGTGGACCCGGTCGACCGGCACCATCACGTGCAGGCCCCGGGCGCTCGAGGTCTTGGCGTAGCCGACCAGGCCGAGCAGGCCGAGGACCTCCCGCACCAGCAGCGCCACCCGGACGGCCTCCCGGAAGCCCGACCCCTCGGCCGGGTCCAGGTCGAACAGCACGTAGTCCGGATGCCCGGGCATGTCGCGGCGCGAGTACCAGTGGTTCATGTCCACGCAGCCCGCGTTGGCCATCCAGACGAGGGCGTCGGCGTCGTTGACCACCGGGAACCGGATGACCCGGTGGCCCGGCCCGCTGCCGGAGGGCAGCGGCGCGACCGGGATCCAGTCGGGCATGTGCGGCGGACGGTCCTTCTGGAAGAAGTGCGCGCCGGCGATGCCGTCGGGCCGGCGGATCATCGTGAAGGGGCGCTCGCGCAGGTGCGGCACCAGCGCCGGGGCGATCGCCCGGTAGTAGTCGACCAGGTCGCCCTTGGTGATCCCCTCCTCGGGGAAGTAGGGCTTGTCGCGGTTGGTGATCCTGACCCGGCGGGCGGGCGGCGCGGCGGGCGCCGCCGGGGGGGCCGGGGCCGGCGCGTCCTCGAGGAGCCCCTGCCACACCGGCGCGCGCATGACCCGGTCGCGGGTCCACTCCGCGAACCTCACCCGCCCCCGCAGGCGGGGCGCCACCCAGGTCACCTCGCCCCGGCGCGCCCCGGGCACCCGGGTCCAGTCCGAGAGCGGCGGGTCGGGGGTGACCAGGGGGCCCAGCCGCCCGAGCAGGTCGCGAAGCGCCGCCTCGGTGAAGCCGCTCCCCACGTTGCCGGCCCAGACCAGCCCGCCACCCTCGCCGGGCCGGCCCATGACCAGCGCCCCGACCGCCCCCCGGCTCCCCCGGCCGCCCCGGAAGCCCGCGATCACCAGGTCGTCCTCGCCGTGCACCTTCACCTTCACCCACTCGGGGCTCCGCCGCCCGGGCCGGTAGGGCGCATCCTCCCGCTTGGCCACCACCCCCTCGAGGCCCTGGGCACGGGCGGCCGCCAGGAGCGCCCTGCCGTCGGGGAAGTCCTCGCTGATCGTGAGCCCCTCGACCTGGGTGTCCACCAGCTCGCGAAGGAGCGCGCGGCGCTCGTGCCACGGGCGGTCCAGGACCGGCACGCCCTCGACCTCCAGCACGTCGAACAGGTACAGCACGAGCCGGCCCTCGCCCCGCTGGAGCAGCCCGAAGGAGGGAGCCCCGGCGGGGGTGAGGGCGCAGGCCTCGCCGTCCAGCACGCACTCAGGGCTGCGCACGCCCCGCTCGAGCGCCCGCAGGAGCGGGGCGAACCGCTCCCCGAGGTCCTGCCCGGTGCGGCTCCACATCGACGCCTCGCCGCCGCGCAGGCGGGCGACGGCCCGGAAGCCGTCCCACTTGACCTCGTGGCGCCAGCCCGGGCCGGCCGGCACCTCCTCGGCCAGGGTGGCGAGCATCGGTCGGTAGCGCTCATCGGGCCACGGCCGGCCGTCGTCCTCGCGCTTGCGGATGACCAGCCACTGGTCGGGGTCGCCGCCGAGGCCGGCCGGGGTGAGGGCCCAGGTCCCCCGCAGGCGCTCCCCGGCCAGGCGGACGGTCATCCCGCCGTCCCGGCGCGTCCTGAGCAGGCGGTAGGTGCCGTGGTCCCACACCTCGACCCGCCCCGCCCCGTACTCGCCGGCCGGGATCTCGCCGGCGAACGTCCGGTAGGCCATCGGGTGGTCCTCCACCCGGACGGCAAGGCCCCGGTCGCCGGGGCGCAGGGGCATCCCGCGCGGCACCGCCCAGGACGCCAGCACCCCGTCGCGCTCCAGGCGCAGGTCGTAGTGCAGCCGCCGCGCCACGTGGCGCTGGACCACGAAGGCCGGATCGCCCGCGCCGCCCTCGCCCACCCGGCCCTCCGGCTCGGGCGTGCGGCCGGGGTCGCGCCGGGCCCGGTAGGGGGCGAGGGCGTCCGGGGCCTCGGGGCGTGTGGGTCCGGTCTCCACTGGCGACTCCGGGTGAGGCTACCCCGGGCGGGGTCCGCACCGGCGGGCCGCGCCACCGAGGCGACGGGGCGGCCGGCCGCCCCGTCGCCGTCGGGCGCCGATGCCTACCGCACGTGCAGGTCGACCGTCGCGAAGACCCGGAACCGGACCGGGCCAGGCGGCGTCGCGAACACCGCGTAGGCGTCGTGGCCGGCCGGCATGGTCACCCCGGTGCCGTACCAGGGCGGGAGGGCCGTGGGGGCCATGAGCCCCTTCACCGTGGTCTTGACCTCGGCCGTCGCCGACTCGTGGTTGTCCCAGCTCAGGCCGTCGTGCTCCTCGGCGCTGACCCGCAGGTGGATCGCGCCGTCGGCCGGCAGGGGCAGGAGCTTGGCCGGGCTCGGCCGCCCCTCGTTCACGGGCGCGGCGAAGACGTCGCCGTCGGAGGCCTTGCGGTGGCCCCAGTCGAAGCCCTTCTCGCCGAAGTCATAGAAGAACGAGAAGTCGCCCCGGCCGATCCGGTCGCCGTCCTTGATGATCTGGATGGTGCGGTAGGTGACGATGGCGTCGACCCGGCGGGTGGTGAAGGCGCCGGTCTCGACGCGGGTGCCGTTCCCATCGGACGCCTCGACCCGCACGCCGTACCGGGTCCCGTAGCGCAGCCCGGTGAGGGCCGGGGCGAAGGCGGTGGCGCCGGCGGGGCTCTGGAGCGACTTCACCGTCGTCGTCGTGCCGTCCTTGGTCCGGGTCACCGTGAGGGTGATCCGGGCGGGTGAGGTCGTGCGCACGTCGAGGTCGACCCGGCCCGGGATGTCGGGGTGCGCGATCGCCACCCCGCGCTCGATGCAGTCGGCGGCGCAGCCCGCGCCGGGCGCAAGATCGGGCGCCACGTCGACCCGCGGGGCGGGGTCGGCGGTGCGGAAGCGCCCGGAGCGGGTCGAGGTCCGGCCCTGGAGGTCGGTCGCCCGGACGGTGATGTCGTACTCGGTGGACGGCGTGAGGCCGGCCAGGTCGATGGTGCGCCGGGTGGCCGGCAGGGGGACGCTCGGGTGCGGGGCCGGGCCGGCCACCTGCCCGGCGGGCACGGCGCGGGCGGTGATCGACGCCGGGACCGAGGTGGTCACGTCGAGCGTCGCGGTGGTGGCGGTGGGCACCACGGTGGCGGCGGTGACGCACTGGATCGAGCACCCGCCCCCCGCCGACAGGGTGAGGCCCGCGGGGGCGAGGGGGGCGGCCTGCGCGGCGCCGGCGGCGGCCAGGGTCAGGGCGGCGGTGGCGAGGGCGAGGGGGGTGCGGCGCATCGGGGGGTCCTTTCCTCCGGGTGGGCCGGGTGCCCACCGTCGCCCGCCACAACCCACCGGAACCCCCCACCGGACGGCGGGTTTGTAAGCGATCTGTGAAAGGCCGGGGCCGGGCGCCGGTCTCCGGTGCCGTGCGCGGGCACGCGGGCGGAGGCCGGTGGGCCGGGCGCAGGGGTACGGTTCGGGCCGTGAGCACCTCCAGCCGCGAGCCCGGTCCGCCACCGCGCTTCGACACGGTGCCCGCCATGCACAGCGATCCCGGGCGCCTGCGCTTCGCGCGCCACGAGCAGCTGCTCGCCCGCTGGCCGGTGGCCGACGAGGCCTGGGCCCGCACGATCGAGTCCCGCCGCCTGGCATCCGTCGACCGCACGCCGGGGCCCGCGACCTTCGGCCGCTGAGCCCGCGCGGGACGGGGGGCGGGGGACGCGGTTCCCCGGGAACCCCTGCTCCGAGCGAGATTCCGGCGGAGTGCGCGGGAGCCTGCGCGTGGGGGCGGGGGACGGCCGCCCCGGCGCCCCAGAGCTTCACGGTCAAGCTGAGACTTATGCCAAAGCCTCCAGAAGGAGGTCGAGCCGGTCGGCGTCGAAACAGGGCGTCGGCGGGGGAACACGCGATGGGGAGGTGGTCCGGATGGCGAGGGGGCGAGGACATCTCCGGCTGGCCTGGAGGGCCCCGGACGAGGGCGACGCCCGCGATGTGGTGCTCGCGGCGTGCGCGGCCGGCGGCGGCTGCCGCCCGGCGGACCTCGGGCGGATCACCGGCGTGCTCGCCGCGGCCCGCGGCGCCGTGCCGCCGTCCGGCCCGGCGCTCCAGCGGGCGCTCGCGCTCCTGGTGGTGCAGGGCATGGTGGACGAGGCCGGCGGGCGCCTGGTGCTGTCGGGCCCCGCGGCCCGTCACGCGGTCTGACGAATGAAGGGGGGCGCGGGCCCGGGCACCCGGTGAGCCACCGCCCGGAGCCCGTCAGCCCAGGGCGTCCGCCGCGGCCAGGGCGAGCAGGGCGGTGCTTGCGTGGGGGCAGAACTGGACGCCCTCGCCCTCGCGCACCTCGGCCAGGGCGGCCTCGGTGCTCAGGACCTCCCCGTAGGGCCGCGCGGCGGTCATCGCGTCCCATGCGTCGGCCAGCGCGAGGATGCGGGCGCCCTCCGGGATGGCCTCGCGGGCGAGGCCGTCCGGGTAGCCCAGGCCGTCCCAGCGCTCGTGGTGATGGCGTACCCACGCCGCCTGCTCGGCGCTCAGCGCCTCGTCGACGATCTCGGCCCCGAGCGTCGCGTGCAGGCGCAGCTGCGCCCACTCGGCCTCGGTCGGGCGGCCGGGCTTGAACAGGATGGCGTCGGGGACCCCGATCTTGCCCACGTCGTGCAGGAGGGCGGCATCGCGCATGAGGGCCACGCGCGCCTCGGGCCACCCCATGGACGCGGCGAGCCGGCAGGCCAGCCCGGCCACCCGCTCGGAGTGCTCGCGGGTCGAGTGGTCGCGGGCGTCGACCGCCCGGGCCAGGGCCCGGAGGGCCGAGAGCTCCCGGGACCGCTCGAGCCGCTCGGCGCGCTCCTCGGCCGACAGCTCGCGCACCACCTCGGGGGAGTAGAGCACCGCCCGGTCCCGGCCGGTGGCCTTGGCCCAGTACAGCGCGCCGTCGGCCAGGTCGACCATCGCCTGCGCGCTCCCGCGGGCGCGCTCCAGGTCGCAGATCCCGGCCGAGGTGGTGAGGTCGGCCACGCCGCCGGGCGCGCCCGTCGCCACCGCCGCCCGGGCCCGCTCCGCGGCGTCCAGGGCGCCCGGCCCGTCGGCCTCCGGGAGCAGCCACGCGAACTCCTCGCCGCCGATGCGCGCCACCAGGTCCTCCGGCCGCGCGCAGGCGGCCAGGCGCTCGGCCACCTCGACCAGCACGCGGTCGCCCGCCGAGTGGCCCAGGGAGTCGTTGACCTCCTTGAAGTGGTCGAGGTCGAGCATGACCAGCGCGAGCCCCCGGCCGTGCCGCCCGGCGCGGGCGACCTCGGCGGCGAGGCGCTCGTGGAAGGCGCGGTGGTTGGCCAGGCCCGTGAGCGGGTCGGTCGCGGCGAGCCGCTCGAGGCGGCTGCGCTGCTCGGCCGCCTTCACCGCCATGCCGGCGAGCGCGGCGAAGCGCTCCAGCCCGGTCTCGGTCTCGCGGGGCAGCGGGTCGCCGGGGCCGGAGCCGACCAGGATCGCGCCCCACGGCCGGTCGCCGGCGGTCACCCGGGCGGCGACCACGGTGCCGCCGGCCGGGACGAGCGCCTCGGGCTCGTCGCCGGCGCGCGGCTCCACCCGCACGCTCCGGGCCCGCGGGATGAGCGAGAGCCAGTCGCCGCGCCCGATGACGCTCCCGGGGCCCGGCGCCCCGGGCCCCTCGGAGCCGGCCACCACGAGGGCGCCGTCGCGGAACCGGCCCACCAGGGCGCGCTGGGCCCCGAAGAGCGCCGCCGCCTCGCGCGCGAGCGCGGCGAACAGGCTCGCCTCGGGGGCGGCCTCGGCCACCTCCACCGCCAGCCGGCGGAGCGCGGCCTCCTCGGCCTCGCGCTCGCGCAGCGCGGTCACGTCGTCGAAGGCCAGCACGCACTCGCGCCCGAGCGGGGAGACCCGGTAACGGAGCCAGCGGGCCTCCCCGGTGGCCGGGAGCACGAAGCGGTCCTCGCCGTGCTCGGCCACGCCGCTGGTGATGACCCGCGCGCACAGGGCGAGCAGGCCCCAGGCGGCCACGGCCGGGGCGACGGAGACGAGCGGGCGCCCGAGCAGCGCCTCGCGCGGGCGTCCGAGGACCGCGGCGGCCGCGGCGTTCAGGTCGGTGATGTGCAGGTCGCCGGGCCCGCCCACCGGCGCGAGCACCGCGACGCCGGCGTCGATGGCGTCCACCGCGGCGCGGAACCGCTCCTCGCTCGCCTGCAGGGCCCGCTCGGCCCGGCCGCGCTCGATGGCCGCGCCGACCACGTCGCCCGCCGCCTCGAGGGCGGCCACCTCGGCCGGGCCCCAGCGCCGGGGAAGCTCGGTGTCCTCGACGCTGAGCGCGCCCCACAGGCCCCCGCCGCTCATGACCGGGACCATCACCAGCGACGCGCCGCCGCCCTCGGCGGCCACCGACCGCCCCTTCGCCAGATCGGCGGCCCAGCCGGCGTCGAGGGCGTCGTCCGGGCCGGCGCCGATGCGGCAGGGCGCCCCCCACGCCGCGTGCACCTCGGTCCGGGCGATCCCGTCGAGCCCGGACCGGATGCGCAGCAGGCAGGCCCGGCCCGCCTCGGCGGCCTCGCCGAGGCGGGCGAGCACCTCCTCGAGGGCCGCCGGCCTGGGCCCCTCGCGCAGCAGGCGCTCGGCGGTGAAGGCGACCGCGCCGAGCACCCGCTCGGCCCGCACCCGGGCGGTCGCGGGCCGGAGTGCCGAGTGCACCTCGGCGAGGGTCCCGCCCGCCCCGCGCACCGCCCGGCTGAGCGACTCGACCCACAGCCAGTGGCCGTCCGCGTGGCGCAGGCGCACGGTGGCCGCGGCCGTGGGCGCGCCCTCGCGCAGGCTGCCGAGCGCCGCGACCAGTCGCTCCCGGTCGTCGGGATGGACGTTCGCGAACACGTCCAGCCCGACCAGCGCGTCGGGGGTGCGGCCGCTCAGCCGCTCGATCGAGGGCGAGAGGTAGAGCAGGCGCCCGTGCGGGTCGATCCGCAGGATCACGTCGCTCGCGTTCTCGGCGAGCAGGCGGAAGGCCGCCTCGCTCTCGCGGAGCGCCGCCTCCCGCTCGATGCGCCCGGTCACGTCCCCGAAGCTCACCGCGACGGCCCAGACCCGGCCGACGGAGTCCCGCAGGGGCACCGCGACGCCCTCGAGCCAGCGCATGCCCCGCAGCGGGTGCTCGACGCCGATCGTGATGCGCTCCGCCGGCTGCCCGGTGGCGAGCACCCGGCGGACGGGGTGCTCGGCCTCCCCGACCACCTCGCCGCCGGGACCGAGCTGGCGGATCGGCAGGTCCCAGATGGACCGGCCGACCAGCGGCTCCCCCCCGGGGGCGATGACCTCCTGCGCCGCCCGGTTGCCGTCGAGCACCAGCCCGTCGGCGCCCACCACCAGCAGGGCCTCGACCCCCGCCGCCGGGAACGGGTCCGCGTGGGTGGCGGGGTCGGCGGCCACCGGCCTCAGTAGGTCTTGGCCGTCAGGGCGCCGTCGACCAGGAGGTGGGTCCCGTTGACGTAGCGGCTCTCGGCCGAGACCAGGTAGAGGATGGCCCCGGCCACCTCCCGCGGGTGGGCGAGCCGGCGCACCGGGTAGGCCCCCTCCATCTCGGCCCGGGCCGCCGCCGGGTCGGGCTGGCCGGCGAAGTAGGCCTGGATCATCGGGGTCTCCATGTCGCCGGGCAGCACGCAGTTGGCGCGGATGCCGCGCGCGGCGTAGTCCACCGCGACGGCCCGGGTCAGCCCGAGCACCCCGGTCTTGGTGGCGGTGTAGGCGCTGATGAACGGGTCCGCGGTCAGCGACAGGATCGACCCGACGGTGACGATGCTGCCGCCGGTGTCCTGGTCGAGCATGGCGATGAGGGCGTGCTTGACGCAGAGGAAGCAGCCCTTGAGGTTCACGTCGTTCACCTCGTCCCAGCCCTCGAGGGTCGTCTCGTGGAGCGGGCCCTCGGGACCGAGGATGCCGGCGTTGGCGACCATGGCGTCCAGGCGCCCGAAGCGGGCGCGGCACGCGGCCACCGCGGCGGCGACCTCCTCCTCCCGGCGCACGTCCCCGGCGACGAAGGCGACCTCGCCCGGGAGCCCCCGCGCGTCCGCCTCCAGGCGGCGCCCGTCGGCCTCGTCGCGCCCGGTGCCGACGACCCGGGCCCCCTCCTCGGCCAGCAGCAGGGCGGTCTCGCGCCCGAGCCCCTTGGTGGCCCCGGTCACGACCACGCCCATCCCCTCGACCCGGCCCGCCATCCCCGACCCCCCGTCGACGAACGGAACCACAAGAAGCTAGCTCAGCCCCGCCCCGGGCGGCTGGGGTGCGGGTGTCCCGCCGGGCGTTCCGGCGGCTGCGCCGACGGGCGGGGCGGCGGTGGCGTGGCATCGGGACCCCGGGGCGCCGCGCCGCGATTGCGGCGCCGCCGGCGCGGGCATCCCGGGCGCCGACCGGCCTGGGACCCCGACCACCACCCCCGAGGAGACCGCTGTGCCTTCGATCACCGACCCACGCGCCCGGTTCCTGCACGGGCGGCGCGACACCCTGCATGCCGAGCGGCAGGTCGAGAAGCTGCTTCCGAGGATGGCCCGGGAGGCCGCCGACGCGGGGCTCCGGCAGGGGTTCGAGCACCACCTGGAGGAGACCCGCGCCCAGGTCGCCAACCTCGAGCGGGTCTTCGCGGCCCTGGGTGAGCGCGCCCGGGCCGAGCGGTGCCCGGGCATCGAGGGGATCAGGACCGAGCACGACGAGATCGCCGCCGACACCGGCCTCATCGCGATGGCCCAGGCGCTGGGGGAGCGCGACGCGGCGAGCCTGCTGAAGGAGAACCTCGACCAGGAGAAGGCGACGCTAAGGGAAGGTCGAGTCGGCGGGCCGGCGGCTCGCCCGGGACACCGCCGGGCAGGCCGCCGCGGCGTAGGTCGGCCCGGGGCTCAGCGCATGCCGTGGAGGTAGGTGATGTCGCGCGGGCGCAGGGCCTCGACCCGGCGCGCCTCCAGCCGCAGGGCCCAGGGCTCGGCGAGGACCGGCCAGCGCCGGAGCACGGCGTCGTGCCGCGCGAACCACATGAGCTCGGGCCGGGCGCGGTCGCGGGCGGTGTGCAGGGGGCCGGGGTCCGGCATGGTGGAAGGCTGCCGGGCCGCCGCGCCCCCCGCCAGGGGGATCGGTGGCCCCCCGGCGCCCGCGGGGGTCCGCGCCGCTCAAGCGCCCGGGCGCCCGGCCGATGCGCCGGGGGCCATGCCCCCGCACCCGGTCTCCGCGCGCCCGCCGCACCCCGCGCCGCCCGCGGCCCTGCAGGCCGTGGCCGGAGGCCTCGCCGCCCCTCCGGCGCCCGTACGGGCGGCCCTGGTCGAGCTGAACCGCCCGGACGCCAGCATGCGCCGGGCGGCCGACGCCCTGCGCGACGCGCCCGAGGTGGCCGCGCGGCTGGTCCGCCTGGCCGCCGGGGGGTACCGGGAGCCCGCCTCCTCGCCGCTGCAGGCGATGGTCCGCCTGGGCGGCCGGGCGGCCTGCGGGGCGCTGCTGGCCGCCCAGGCCGAGGCCGAGGCGGCCCGCTCCCTGCCGGCCTACGGGCTCGGGCGGGGCGTGTTCGTCGCCCACGCCGTCCGCGTCGCCGAGCTCTCGGTGGCGCTGGCCGAGTGGCTGTGCCCCTCGCGCACCGGCTGCGCCTACACCTGCGGCCTGGTCCACGACCTGGGCAAGATCGTGGTCCAGGACGCCATCGTCGCCCTGGGAGTCGGTGTGCGGCTGGCCGGCCCGGACACCGGCCGCGACGAGCGCCGCGCCGCGGGCGCCAGCCACGAGGAGGTCGGCGCCTGGCTGGCGCAGGTGTGGTCGTGCGGCGAGGACGTCGTGTGGGCGGTCGCCGCCCATCACCTGGCCGACCCGCCGGAGGACGCCCTCGGCCGGGTGCTGTGGCTGGCCGACCGGATCGCCCACGGCGAGGGCCCGGACCCCGAGCGCCGCGAGGCGGCCCGGCAGGCCGCGCGCGCGCTCGACATCGGGCCCGAGCGGCTCGCCCGGATCGCCGGGGTCGACCTGGCCGAGCCCTGCCCGCTCAGCGGCGCCGAGCGCGCCGCGCTGATCGCCCAGGACCGGGGCGCCATGCCCGAGGAGGGCACCGAGGCGCTCCGCCGCGCGGTGCGCTGCCTCGGCGCCCCCGACCCCGGGGAGGCCGTGCGGATGGCACGGCTGCACGGCTGGCTCACCGTCTGAGCCGCCCCCGCAGCCGCATCCCGGCGCCATACCCCGGACCTGGGGGGCGCCGGCACCGTTCCGGTTCCCCGGCGGCCCTTGCAGGACGCCGGGGGGGTGGGCATGCTCGGGGCCGTGCCCCTTCGCGCCCTGCGCGGCGCCGCGCTCGTCGCGGTCGCCGGCCTCGGGGCGGCCGCCCCCGCGACCGCCGCCCCCGGGCTCAGCATCCTCTACACCCGCGACGCGGCCGCCGAGGCCATCCACGACGGCGCGTCCGGCCTGGCCGGCCTGCGCGCCGCCCTGCGCCAGGCCCCGGCGGCCGACGATGTGCGCTGGCTCACCGCGCGGCGGGTCGGCAAGGTGAGCGGCCGCGCCTTCGACGGGCTGCTCCCGGCCCAGATGGTGCGGCTCCTGCGATCCGGCATGGCCCAGGAGGGGGGCCTGGTCGCCGTCGACGAGGTGACCGCGCAGGCGTTCGACGCCGACGGGGCGCCCGCCCTCGCCTCGGCGCTCGAGGCGCTCGGGCCCGACGCGCGGCGGGTGGTCCTGTACGTGAGCCCCGGGGTCATGGCCCAGGTCGGGCGGGCCGACCCCCGCGCGGCCCTCCCGCGGTCCCTCGATCCCCTCCTCGGCGCGCTGCGGCGGGCGGGGTCGGTCATGCTGCTCGCCTACGGCGGGGAGGGCGCCCCCCTCGACCGCCAGGCGCTCGGCACCTTCCTCACGCGCTGGGCCGACCGCTGGGGGGAGGACCGCTCGGCGCTCCACCTGGTCCTCGGGCCCGACCGCGGCGTCGGGCAGGACGAGGTCTGGGCGCGGGCCCGGGCGACCCCGGCGGGCCGGGCCATCCTCGCCAACGGCGCGAGCGCCTGGGGGCTCCAGACCGCGGGGGAGGGGCTTGCGTGGCTCCGGGCGCGGCGCGAGTTCCTGGCCGCCCCCGACGCCGCGCCACCCGGGGGCGACGTGCAGGTGCCGGTGGGCGGCGGCCTCGCCCTCTCCGCGCCGGCCGGCCGCACCGTCTGGGTGACCTTCGCGCGCCCCGGGCGGGTCGTGCTGCGCCTGGTGCCGCCGGGGGCGGTGCGGGGGCGGGTGGTGGCGAAGCTCCCCGGGCCGGTGGTGGGCGCGCGGGTGCGCCTGCCCGCCGACGTGCGCCCCGGCCCCTACCGCGTGGTCGCGGTGGCCCGCGGCGACGGCCTGCGCGACGCGGTCAGCGCCGAGATGCAGGTCCGCCGCCCTCCCGGGGGTTCGGCCGGGCTGCGCATCGCCCCGGCCGGACGCGGGGTGCGCCTGTGGCTGGCGCCCCGGACCCGGGCGGTGGTGCGCCTGGTGCCACGCGGTGAGCGGCGCGGCCGGGTCATCGCCAAGGTGAGCGGGCCGGCGACGGCCGTCCGGGTGGGGCTGCCGCCCGACGTGCGCCCCGGGCGCTACCGGGTGGTCGTGGTCGCGCTGCGCGAGGGGGCCCGCGCGACGGCGTCGACGTCGGTGTCGGTGCGCCGGTCGCCGTCATAGGCCCCGAGATGGCCGAGCCCCACCCGGTGAGGGAGGTCGAGGCGGCGGCCCGGTCCCGGCTCCGGCACTGGCCCGTGGTGCGCGACCTGACCGCGGGTGCGCGCCTGGAGTGGCTCCTGGTGTTCGCCATCGCCACCATCGTGGTCACCCGGGCCATCCTCGAGCTGGCCGGCTACCCCCAGATCGGCGGCGGGACGGGCCTGCACGTCGCCCACGTGCTCTGGGGCGGGCTGCTCATGCTGGTGGCCCTGCTGCTGTTGCTCGGGACCGTCGGGGGCGGCCTCGCCCGCGGCCTGGGGGTGCTGGCGGGGGGCATCGGGTTCGGGCTGTTCATCGACGAGGTCGGCAAGTTCCTGACCGCCGACACCAACTACTTCTTCCGGCCTTCGTTCGCGATCATGTACGTGGTCTTCGTGACCCTGTTCCTGGTCATCCGCACCAGCGGGCGGCGGGTGCCCCAGGCCCCGTCGGCCTACTTGGCCAACACCCTCGCCCTGGCCACCCGGGCGGCCACCGGAGGCCTCCCGCCGGCCGATCGGGATCGCGCGCTGATCTACCTCAGCCGGGCCCGCGATGGCGATCCCCTGGAGGACGCCCTGCGCACCTGGCTCCTGGCCGACGCCCGGGTCACGCGGGAGTTCTGGATGGCGCGCCAGGTCGACCGGGTGCAGGCCGGGGTCAGCCGGGCCTACGTCCGGGTGGTCGAGTGGCGGTGGTTCCCCCACACGGTCGGTCTGCTCTACCTGTTCGACGCCGTCGCCGACCTGCTGACGATCGCCTCGGCCCTGGCCGACCCCGGCTACTCGGTGGCCGACACCCTCCAGGGCTTGGGGGCCGGGGTCTGCGGCGTGCTCGGGCTGATCGGGGTCGTGCAGCTCGCGCGCCGGCGGCGTCTGTCGGCCTATCGCTGGTTCGAGCGCTCGACGCTGGTCTCCCTGCTGGTGCTGTCGCTCTTCGCGTTCCTGGCCGACCTGTGGGTGGGCCTGGGCCACCTGGCCCTCAACATGGCCCTGCTCGCGCTGGTGCGCTTCGCGATCAACCAGGAGGAGGCGGCCGAGCGCCGGGCCGAGGTCCGCGCGCCGGTCGTGCGGGTCGCCCCCCAACCGGCCCTGTAAGGGTCCCGTGAAGGGCCCTGGTGTGGCGGCGGGGGCGGCCTACCCTCCGCGGCCATGTCCCGCGCCGCCCGCCTCGTCGTGCTCATCCCGGCCCTGCTCGCCGCGGCCGCGACGCCGGCCACCGCCGCGCCCGCCCTGGCCGTGCAGGACGACCGGCTGACCTGGGCCCCGCTCGACCGCCTGGACGACCGGGCCCGGATGATCGCCCAGACCGGCGCCCGCTGGACCCGGGTGGACGTCTTCTGGCGCGACGTCGCGCCCACCCGGCCCCGCCGCCCCACCGACCCGGCCGACCCGGCCTACCGGTGGGAGCGCATCGACACCACCCTGCGGGCGCTCCGGGCCGAGGGGGTGAGCGCGATGCTCACCCCCTACCGCTCGCCCCGCTGGGCCAACGGCGGCAGCGGCGACCCGCGCACCGCCCCGCGCGCCCGGGCCTATGCGCAGTTCATGGTGGCCCTGGGCCGGCGCTACTCCGGCCGCTACCGGGCCGACGGGGTCGTCCTTCCCGCGGTCCGCCACTTCGAGGTCTGGAACGAGCCCAACATCGCCTTCTTCCTGCGCCCGCAGTGGGCGCGCCGGGGCGGGCGCATGGTGCCGGTCTCGCCGGAGATCTACGCGCGGATGCTCAAGGAGGTGCACCCGCGCCTGCGCCGCGCGCGGCCGGACGCCGTGGTGATCGCCGGGGCGCTCGCGCCCACCAACACCACCAACGCGCCGGCCTCGGTCGGCGTCGCGGACTTCATCCGCGGGGTGCGCGCCCGCCGGGCCCCGGTCATGGCCGCCTCCCAGCATGTGTACCCCGGTGCGCCCCCCGGGACGTCGCGGGCGCTTCCGAGCGAGTGGGGCATACCGGCCATCCGGCGGCTCTGGGGCAACCGGCCGCTGTATGTCACCGAGACCGGCTACACCACCGCGTCCACCCCGTACCACCGCTACCACGTGAGCCCGCGGCTGCAGGCGCGCTACCTGCCCGCCCTGCTCCGGGGCCTCGCGAAGCCCGGGGTGCGGATGCTGGTCTGGTACAACCTCCAGGACCACGGCCTGTGGCCGGCCGGACTGCGCACCGCCGGCGGTGCGCCCAAGCCGGCGCTCCACGCGTTCCAGCGGCTGACCGGGGTCAGGTAGGCGGGGCCGCGGGGGCCGTCCCGGACCCGTGCGAGACTGGCCGGATGTCCGTCTGCCGCCGGCTCGCGATGGTGTCCGCGCTCGCCGCCCTGGCCGCGGCGGCGGTGCACCTGGTCGCGGTGCGGACCGCCTGGGGGCAGGACCTGGACGACCGCGCCCTGGTCGGCCGGGCGGTCGAGCCGGATGCGGTGGTCGAGCGCTTCACCGACGTGCTGCGGCCGGTCAGCGCCGGGATGCTCACCCTCGGGGGCCTGGCCCTGGTCGCGCTCGCGCTGGCCCGCCGCCGGCTCGCCCTGGCGCTCGGGGCGGCGGTGGTGGTGGCCGGCGCCAACCTCACCAGCCAGGCGCTCAAGGGGAACCTCCCCCGGCCCGAGCTCGGGGCCTTCCCGCGCCTGACCCCGTCCTGGCCGAGCGGGCACGCCACCGTGGCCATGTCGCTGCTGCTCGCCGCCCTGATCGTCCTGCCGCCGGCCATGCGCTGGGCGGTGGCCGGGGGCGGGCTGCTGGTGGTGAGCGCGATCGGCGTCGCGGTGGTCGCGGCGGGCTGGCACCGCCCGAGCGACGCCGTCGGGGCGTTCCTGGTGTGCCTGTGCTGGGCCGCGGCGGCGGCCGCGGTGCTGGCCCGGCGCGGGGAGGAGGTCGCCGCGCGGCCCGCCGCGGTGCGGGCGGTCGCGGCCGGCGCCGGCGGCCTGCTCGCGCTGGGCGGGCTGGTCGTGGTGGTGGGCGGGGTCGGGTGGCTCGCCGACCCCTCCGCCCTGGCCGACCGCGCCGCGCGCGTGGACCTGGTCTCCTACTTCCGGCTGAGCGGGGCGCTGATCGCCGCCTCGGGGCTCGTGGTGGTGTGGGCGCTGCTGCACCCCCTGCGCGGGATGGACCTGGCCGGGCGACATCCATCCTGACCGGGCGGTGCGGTTCTCCCTCGGAAGCCGCGCGGGCGTCTCCTACAGTCCCCGGCCGTCCCTCGTCGCAAGGTCTTGGAGGCTCGTCCCGTGAGCACCGCCCTCCCCTTGAGCCCGCCCTGGCCGTTCCGGGCGCTCGCCCCCGCGCTGGGGTTCCTCGAGGAGGTCGACGGCGTCCTGACCGCGCCTGAGCTCGAGCAGGTCTCGCGGCGGGTGGCCGACAGCGGGCAGTGGAGGGAGTACGTGGTCGAGCGGACCGACCTGCGCGACTACCGCCTGGTCTTCGAGAACGAGCACATCGACGTGTGGGTGCTCTCCTGGATGCCGGGCCAGACCACCGGCTTCCACGACCACGACGTCTCCGAGGTGGGCATCGCGATCGTGCAGGGGGCCATCCGCGAGGCCCACATGACGCTCGGCGGCGCGCCGGTCGACCACGTGCTCCGCGCCGGGGACACCCAGCAGGGGGGCTACGGCTACATCCACCGGGTGAGCCACGAGGCCGGCCGGCCGGCGGTGTCCATCCACGCCTACTCGCCGGTCCTGCGCACCGTCGGCCAGTACCGCCAGCGCGACGGCCGCATGATCCGCCTGCCCGAGCCCGGGCGCACGCGCCTCACCCCCGGCTGAGCCGGGCGACCGCCTCGCGGTCGCGCTGGGCCATCGGGAACATGGGCGCGACCAGCAC
>JALOLS010000056.1 GCA_025455865.1 Thermoleophilia bacterium | reverse complement strand
ACCCCCGGCTGGCTAGTGCCGCACCCCCCCGGGCGACGCCGGGTGCGGTGCAATACTGATGTTCGTGGGTATCTGCCCCATCTGCGACGGCGGCCTCATCTGGAGGCACAACGGCCTGTGGTGTGACCGCTGCCGCCGGAAGGTGGAGACCTGCTGCGAGGGGGCGCCCCAGGCGTGTCCCTCGCCGGCCGCAGCGGCTGCCGGGGCAGCCGGGGGAGAAGGGGGGGTCATGCTACCCTCACACACCTTCGCCAGTCGGCCCTCGCCACGGCTCTAAGGAGGGCGTCCCCGCATGTTCGAACGGTTCACCGAGCGCGCCCGCCAGGTCGTCGTCCTGGCCCAGGAGGAGGCGCGCACCCTCAAGCACAACTACATCGGCACCGAGCACATCCTGCTCGGGCTGCTGCGCGAGGAGGAGGGTCTCGCCGCGCGCGTGCTCGAGGGCCTCGAGATCACCGTCGAGGAGGTGCGGGCCCAGGTCATCCGCATCGTGGGCTCGGGCGAGGAGGTCACCTCCGGCCAGATCCCGTTCACCCCTCGGGCGAAGAAGGTGCTGGAGCTCGCGCTGCGCGAGGCGCTCTCCCTCGGCCACAACTACATCGGCACCGAGCACATCCTGCTCGGGCTGGTGCGTGAGAACGAGGGCGTCGCGGCCCGCATCCTGGCCGACTTCGACGCCGACTCCGAGAAGATCCGCAACGAGATCATCCGGATGCTCTCCGGCCCCGGCCGCCGCCAGCAGGGCGGGCAGCAGGGCGGGCAGCAGGGTGAGAAGAAGTCCTCGAAGCTGCTCGACCAGTTCGGGCGCAACCTGACCAAGCTCGCCGCCGAGGGCAAGCTCGACCCGGTCGTGGGGCGCCAGAAGGAGATCGAGCGGGTCATGCAGATCCTCTCGCGGCGCACCAAGAACAACCCGGTGCTGATCGGCGAGCCCGGCGTGGGCAAGACCGCCGTCGTCGAGGGGCTGGCCCAGCGCATCTCGGGCAACCAGGTCCCCGAGCTGCTCAAGGGCAAGCAGATCTACACGCTGGACCTGGCCGCCCTGGTCGCCGGATCGAAGTACCGCGGCGAGTTCGAGGAGCGGCTCAAGAAGGTGATGAAGGAGATCGCCCAGCGGGGCGACATCATCCTGTTCATCGACGAGCTGCACAACCTCGTCGGCGCCGGCGCGGCGGAGGGGGCCATCGACGCGGCCTCCATCCTCAAGCCCGCGCTCGCCCGCGGCGAGCTGCAGACGGTGGGCGCCACCACGCTGGACGAGTACCGCAAGTACCTCGAGCGCGACTCGGCCCTGGAGCGCCGCTTCCAGCAGATCCGCGTGGACGAGCCCTCCACCGAGGAGACCGAGCAGATCCTCCGCGGCCTGCGCGACCGCTACGAGGCCCACCACCGGGTCACCATCACCGACGAGGCCCTCCAGGCCGCGGCGGTGCTGGCCGACCGCTACATCTCCGACCGCTTCCTGCCCGACAAGGCCATCGACCTCATCGACGAGGCGGCCAGCCGCATGCGCATCAAGACCATGACGGCCCCGCCCTCCTACCGGGAGCTCGAGGACGAGATCGACGCCGTCCGCAAGGACAAGGAGGCGGCGATCGAGGCGCAGGAGTTCGAGAAGGCGGCCAACCTCCGCGACAAGGAGCGGCGCCTCACGAACAAGAAGCGCGAGCTCGAGGAGCAGTGGAAGTCGGAGGAGGCGCCCCGGCCCTCCATCGGCGAGGACGAGATCGCCGACATCGTCTCGATGTGGACCGGCATCCCGGTGTTCAAGCTCACCGAGGCCGAGACCCAGAAGCTCATCCGCATGGAGGAGGAGCTGCACAAGCGGGTCATCGGCCAGGAGGCGGCCATCACCGCCGTCAGCCGGGCCATCCGCCGCTCGCGCGCGGGCATCAAGGACCCCAAGCGCCCCGGCGGCTCGTTCATCTTCCTGGGCCCCTCGGGCGTCGGCAAGACCGAGCTCGCTCGCACGCTCGCCGAGTTCCTGTTCGGCGACGAGAGCGCGCTCATCCAGGTCGACATGTCCGAGTACATGGAGAAGCACTCGGTGTCGCGCCTGGTCGGCTCCCCGCCCGGCTACATCGGCTACGACGAGGGCGGCCAGCTCACCGAGCAGGTGCGCCGCAAGCCGTACTCGGTGGTGCTGCTGGACGAGGTCGAGAAGGCCCACCCTGAGGTCTTCAACATCCTGCTGCAGATCCTCGAGGACGGGCGCCTCACCGACGCCCAGGGCCGGCAGGTCGACTTCCGCAACACGATCGTGATCATGACCTCGAACATCGGGGCGGCCACGATCTCGCGCAACACCCCGCTGGGCTTCTCGGTCGCCGATGAGACGGGCCTGTCGTACGACGACATGAAGGGCCGCATCATGGGCGAGCTCAAGAAGGTGTTCCGCCCCGAGCTGCTCAACCGCATCGACGAGGTCATCGTCTTCCACAAGCTCACCAAGGACGAGATCAAGGAGATCGTCGCCCTGATGATGGTGCGCCTGCAGAAGCAGATGGCCGAGCAGGGCGTCTCCCTGGTGCTGACCGAGTCGGCCAAGGACCTGCTGGTCGACCAGGGCTACGACCCCACGATGGGCGCCCGGCCGCTCCGGCGGGCCATCCAGCGCCTCGACCGCGAGGGCGACAAGATGCGCCTCGACCGCAAGGAGCCCGAGCCCGAGCCCGAGGTGGTGGGCGCCGCCGCCGGCGGCGACGCCCCGAGCGGCGAGACGGACTCCTAGCAGCAGGTCACAGTGGCGGCGTCCCGTGCCCGCAGCGTCTACTCATGTGGCGCCTGCGGGCACGAGGCGCCCCGCTGGCTGGGGCGCTGCCCCGGCTGCGGGGCCTGGGGGTCGCTGAGCGAGGAGCCGGTCGCGGCCCAGGCCGCCGCCCGGCCGATCGGCGCGGTCCCCGTCCCGGTCCGGCTGGCCGAGGTCGACGCCTCGGCCGATCACCGGCTGCCCACCGGCATCGGCGAGCTCGACCGGGTGCTCGGCGGCGGGCTGGTGCCGGGGTCGCTGGTGCTCCTGGGCGGGGAGCCCGGCATCGGCAAGAGCACCCTGGTGCTCCAGGCGCTCGCGCGCCTGTCCGCCGGCCGGCGGGTGATGCTCATCACCGGCGAGGAGTCCGCCGCCCAGGTCAAGTCGCGCGCCGCGCGCCTGGGGCCCGGATGCGACCGCATCGAGGTCCTCCCCGAGACCCGCCTGGAGGCGGTGGTGGCCGCGCTGGAGGCCCACCGGCCGGTGGTCTGCGCCATCGACTCGGTGCAGACCCTGGTCAGCGAGGCGGCCGACTCGGGGCCGGGCAGCGTCGGCCAGGTGCGCCTGGCCGTGGCCGAGCTCATGCGGGTGGCCAAGGGCCGCGACATCGCGATGATCCTGGTCGGGCAGGTGACCAAGGACGGCTCCCTCGCCGGCCCCCGCCTGCTGGAGCATCTGGTCGACTGCGTCATCGCCTTCGAGGGCGACGACCTCAGGGCCCACCGGATCCTCCGGGCCACCAAGAACCGCTTCGGCTCGACCAACGAGACCGGGGTGCTCGAGATGCGCTCCGACGGCCTGGTGTCGGTGGACGACCCGGCCGACCTGTACCTGGCCGAGGCGGGGGAGCGGGTGGGCTCGTGCCTGTTCCCCGCGGTCGAGGGCTCGCGCGGCACGCTGGTCGAGGTGCAGGCGCTGGTCGCGCCCACCGAGATCGTGCCCCCCCGGCGGGTGGCCGGCGGCATCGACCGCACGCGCCTGGCCCAGGTGCTCGCCGTGCTCGCCCGGCACGGCGGCGTGCGCCTGGGCGACCAGGACGTGTTCGTCAGCATCGCCGGCGGCGGGCGGGCCATCGACCCCGCGGCGGATCTCGCGATCGCCCTTGCGCTGGTGAGCGCCGACCGGGGGCAGCCGCTCCCCGAGCGCACCTGCGCGCTCGGCGAGGTCGGCCTGACCGGGGCGGTGCGCCCGGTCGGGCACCTTCCGCGCCGGCTGGCCGCGGCCGCCGCGCGCGGGGTGGGGCGGGCGCTGGTGCCGGATGCACCCGGCGCCGACCCGGCCGGTCCCCGGCCGGGTCGGATGGAGGCGGTGGGGGACCTGCGGGAGGCGATCCGGACGGCCTTCCGGCCCCCTGGGGACGGTGGGTGACCCGGCGGGTCCAACGGGGAGGCGCGCGTGTTCGAGGTGGGCGACAAGGTGGTCTACCCGCACCACGGGGCGGGGGTGGTCAGCCGGCGTGAGCGCACCGAGGTGGGTGGCCGGGTCCGGGAGTACCTGACCATCCAGATCCTCTACAACGACATGACCGTGATGGTGCCGGCCGACAACGCCGAGCGGGCGGGCCTTCGGCGGGTCATCTCCGAGGACGAGGTCGAGGCGGTCCTCGCGGTGCTGCGCGACGACGGCAGCGTGATGCCGGGCAACTGGAGCCGACGCTTCAAGCACAACCGGGAGAAGATCAAGACCGGCGACGTCTTCGAGCTGGCCGAGGTGGTGCGCAACCTGTCCATCCGCGACCGGGCCCGCGGTCTGTCGACCGGCGAGAAGCAGATGCTCACCCGGGCCAAGCGGATCCTCGCGAGCGAGCTGGGCTACGCCCGGGAGATCGCCGAGGAGGACGCGTGTGCGTTCCTCGACGAGGTGCTCGACCAGTCGGCCCTGGCCCGCGGCGGCACCGATCGGCCGGCGCCGGTCGCCTTCGACGCCGACGGCGCGATCGGGGAGGGCGCCCTGGCCTGACCGCGGCGGGCCCGGTCGTCAGCCGCGCGCCTGCAGGCGGAGCACGCCGGCCCGGCGCGGCGGGGCCAGCCGGGTGACGCACGAGGACCAGGCCGTCGCGCGGCCGTCGGCGGCCCGCTGGCGCATCCAGACCCGCCTCGGGCCCGACCCGGCGGGCAGCGTCCAGGTGACGGCGGCGGGGACCGGGGTGAGCCGGCGGTCGACCGTGCCCCGGCGGCGGCCGACCTCGAGGCTCCGGGCCCCGGGGACCTGGGTGACCTGGATGCGGACCCGGCGGGTCGGGGTGCGGGCCGGCATGCGGCATGCGGGCCCGGCGGCGGCGGCGAGCGCGGGCGCCCCGATGGCGGCCGACGCCTCGGGGCCGGTGTTGCCGGCCGCGTCGCGGACGCGCAGGCCGACCCGCTGCGCGGAGGCGAGCACCTCCACCCGGGCCGACCCGGCGTCGGCCGGCACCGTGGCCACCACCCGGCCGTCGACCAGGATCTCCGCCACCGCGCCCGCGTCGTCCACCGGCGCCCACCGCAGGGTCAGCGCGCCGTTCGCTGGGCGGGTCCCGTCCTCGGGGGCCAGCAGCGCCGGGGCCGGCGGGGCGGTGGTGTCGACGGTGAACGACGCCTCGCCGGTGGTGCGGCGGTTGCCCGCCAGGTCGACCGCGCTCACCCGCCAGCGGTGGGCGCCGTCGGCGAGGTCGGCGGCGGGGCGCACCGCCGTCGTCCCCGGGGCGGCGCCGCCGATCAGGACCCCGTCCAGGGTGATCTCATACCGGGCCAGGCCCCCGGCGTCGGCCGACGCCGACCAGGTGAGCACCGGCCGCCGGTCGGCCAGCACGGTGCCGCCGACGGGGCTCACCAGGCCGAGATCGCCGGGCGCGACGGTGTCGACCACGAGCGTCCGGGTGACGCCCTGCGCCCGGTTGCCGGCCACGTCGAGGGTGTCGACCCGCCAGGTGTGCGGCCCGTCGGCCAGGGCGACCTTCTGCCGGTCCACCCCGGCGGGGACCGGCTGCTCCTTGCCGTCGATCACCAGGCGCTGGCCGGCGACGCCCGATCGCCCGTCGCTCCCCGGGGTCCAGACCAGCTCGGCGGTGGCGTCGCCCAGCACCACGCCGTCGGCCGGGCTCTGCGGCTTGGCTGCCGTGGGGGCGGTGGCGTCGATGCGGAACGACGGGCGGTTCTCGGCCTCCCGGACGTTCTTGGCCGCGTCCTCGGCCTCCACCGTCCACCGGCGGACCGCCCCGTCGTTGGGCTGGACGCCCAGCGTCCACGCCGTGGCCGTCGTGGTGCCCATCTCCTGGCCGTCCAGGCGCACCCGGTAGCCCACCGCCCCGTCCGACGGCGCCCAGGTGAGGGTCGGCGTGGTGTCGGTGGTCCACGCCCCGTCGGCCGGCCCGGTGGGGGTGAACGCGGCCGGCGGGGTGACGTCCGGCGGGTCGAACCCGAGCGCGCCCACGGCGGATCCCGCCGCCTGGGCACGCCCGCCGGTCAGGGTCTTGCCGGCCAGGGCGGCGACCGGGGTCACGCGCTCGAGCACCGCCCGCCGGAGCTGGTCGGGGCTCAGGGGGTCCGGGCTGGTGGCGAGGATGCCCGCGGCGATCCCGCTCACGTGCGGCGCGGCCATCGAGGTGCCGGTCATCGGCCCGGTGCCCCCGCCCGGGATGGTCGACAGGACGGCCTCGCCGGGGGCGGCCAGGTCGACCGTGCGCCGGCCGGTGTTGGACACGCCGAGCAGCCCGCCGGACTGGGTGGTGGCGGCCACCGTGATCAGGCCCGGGCTCGGGCAGGTGGCCGGGACGAAGTCCGGGCCGTCGATGTTCAGCTCGTCGTTCCCGGCGGCCGCGACCACGACCGTGCCCTGCTCGTACGCCCACTCGACCACGTCGCAGAGCGCCGGGATGTCCGCCGCCCCGCCCCAGGACGCGTTCACCACGCGCGCGCCCATGCTCACCGCGTAGGTGATCCCGGCCATCGCGGCGCCGGTGCTGATGCCCCCGCCGGAGCCGATCTTCACCGCCATGAGCCGGGCCCGGTCCTGGACCGTGTGGGGCGTGATGACCACGTTCCCGAGCAGCTCGTCGCCGGTCAGCCACGCCGGCCCGGCCACCCCGGCGATCCCGATGCCGTTGTCGCGCGTCGCCGCGAGGATGCCGGCCACGTGGGTGCCGTGCTGGTCCCCGGGGGTGTCGGGCCGCGGGTCGCCGTCGGCCCCCGGGTCGGCGCTGCTGCCGTTCAGGTCGGCCCCGTGGACGTCGTCGACGATGCCGTTGTCGTCGTCGTCGATGCCGTTCCCGGCGACCTCCCCGGGGTTCGTCCAGCGCGCCTCGACCAGGTCCGGGTGGTCGATGTCGACGCTGGTGTCGGTCACCGCCACCACCACCGGGCCGGCCGGGGCCAGCGCCCATCCGGCCTGCGCGTCGATCCCGGCCGGCGCCGCGAGGCCCCACTGCTGGCCGACCAGCGGGTCGGGGGGTGGCGCGGGCGGCGGGTCGGGCGGCGGCCCGGCCTGCGGCAGCAGCGGCCGGTCGAGCATGACGTCCTGCACCGCGGCGTTGCCGGCGAGGGCCCGCTCGGCCTGGGCCTGGGTGACCGGCGCGGGCATGCGCAGCAGGCGCCAGCCGGCCGGCAGCCCCCGGCCGGCGACGGCGCCGAGATCCGCCTGCACGGCCGCCCGCTCGGCCGCCGGCGCGGCGGGGTCGATGCGCACCAGCACGACCTCGTCGGCCCGCGCGCCGAGCGCCGTGGCCGGCCCGGCGAGCGCCAGGATCAGTGCTCCGAGCCCGAGCGCGCGGCGCACGCCGCGACCGGTGGCATCATTCCCCCCACGGCGGCGGAGCCCGACCGCCGGCGATCCGTGCCCCGCGGGGCCGGCGCCGGTCAGGGAAGGGGTCCGGCCGCCCGGAGCCGAACCCGTCACCGGGGGCCCCCGGACTCGGGTCGGCCCGCGCGAAGGAGGCCTCGTCCGTGCTGATCGCCGTCAGCCGCATCGTGCTGGCGCTGCTGGGAGGGCTCGGCGCCTATCAGGCAGGCGCCGCGATCGACTTCTCCCGGTGGTTCGGCTCGCCCTGGAGCACCCTGGCATGGGTGGCCCTGGTCGTCGCCGGCGCGCTGGTGGGCGGCCTGCTCGGCGGGTGGATCGGCCGGTGGCTGCGCGACCGCATGCGGGCCATCGACAAGGCGGCCGACCGGCGCTCGGCCGGGGAGCTCATCGTCGGCGCGCTGGGCCTGGTGGTCGGGCTGGTGGCCGCGGCGCTCGCCGGCGTGGCGGTGGCCCAGCTTCCCATCGTGGGCCCCTACCTGCTGCTCCCGGTCGTGCTGGTCGTGGCCTACCTGTTCAGCCGCGTGGCCGCGCGCAAGCACACCGACATCCTGCGCCTGGTCGGCATCCGCACCCGGTCCTCCGGCTCGGGCGTCGCCCCGCGCCTGATCGACACCAGCGCGATCATCGACGGGCGCATCGTCGACGTGGTGAAGACCCACTTCCTGCCCGGGTCGCTGGTGGTGCCGGCCTTCGTGCTGGAGGAGCTCCAGCGGGTGGCCGACTCGGCCGACCCCATGAAGCGCGCCCGCGGCCGGCGCGGCCTGGAGCTGGTCGAGGAGCTCAAGCAGAGCGCCAACGGCGGCTTCAGCGTGCGCGCCACCGACTACCCCGGGGTGGAGGGGGTCGACGCCAAGCTGGTGCGCCTGGCCCAGGAGATGGGGGCCTCCATCGTCACCACCGACTTCAACCTGAACAAGGTCGCGCGGATCCAGGGCGTGGAGGTCCTGAACCTCAACGAGCTCGCGAACGCCCTGAAGCCCGCGGTGCTCCCGGGGGAGCCGCTGCGGGTGCGGGTCATCCGCGAGGGCCGCGAGTACGACCAGGGTGTCGGCTACCTGGACGATGGGACCATGATCGTCGTGGAGGGCGGCCGGCGGGTGGTCGGGCGCGAGGTGGAGGTCGAGGTGACCAGCGTGCTCCAGAGCCCCTCCGGAAAGATGATCTTCACGCGGGTCCCCGCCCCCCCGGACTGACCAGCCACTCGGCCAGGCCGACCCCGGCATGGGGGTCGCCCGCCGCCACGCCCTCGTGCTTGGCGAAGCAGAGGACCGGCCGTGCGGCCGCCTCCCGGCTGAGCAACTCGCGCCACCCCTCGCGCGCATCATCGTCATATCGGCCGGCACGCAGCCGAACGTAGCCCAGGGGACCCGGTGGAAGCGAATCTGGCACGTTTCCCTCGGCCTCCGAGACGCACACCGTGCCGCCGAGCCCGGCCACGAGGTCCTCGACGCCGGGATCCGCCCAGCTCGGGTGCCGGGCGTCCAGGGCCCACGGCAGGTCCTGTGGCAGCGCCCGGGCCAGGGCGGTCAGGGCCGCGTCGTCGCGCGCCTTGCGCGGCGGCATCTGGATCAGCACCGCGCCCAGCCGCTCGCCGAACGGCGCCAGCGAGGCCACGAAGCGCTCGAGCAGGCCCCCGAGGTCGCCGGCCGGCGCCGTCAGGGCGCCGTGGGTGAGCCCCCGGTGGGCCTTCGCGGCGAAGCGGAAGCCCTCGGGCACCTCGGCCGCCCAGCGGGCGACGGTCGTGGGCGCCTGCAGCCGGTAGAAGGTCGCGTTGATCTCGCACGCGGTGAGGCGGGTGGCGTAGTGGGCCAGGAAGGCGCGCTGGGGCAGGCCCTCGGGGTAGAAGGCGGGGCGCCACTCGGGGTAGGCGAACCCCGACGTCCCGACGAGCGGCGGCCTGGCGGCCTGATCCTCCATGAAGCCTAGGATTCCACACGATGGGGGGTCATGGCAGCCGGGGCGAGGATGTGCCCACCGGGGCGGTGGTGGTCGCCGCCGGGGCCGGGGTGCGGATGGGCGCGCCCGTGCCCAAGGCGCTGATGCCGCTGGCCGGCCGGCCCATGGTCTGCTGGTCGCTCGACGCCCTCGCGGCGGCGCCCGAGGTGGGGCCGGTCGTGGTCGTCGCCCCGCCCGGGCTGGTGGTCGAGACCCTCCGGGCGATCGGCCAGGAGGGCATCTACTCGGTGATCGAGGGCGGCCCGAGCCGTCAGCGGTCGGTGCAGATCGGCCTGGGCGCCCTCCCCGAGTACCTGGACCGGGTGCTCGTGCACGACGCCGCCCGGCCGCTCGTGACCCCGGCGATCATCGCCCGTGTGCTCGCCGGGCTGGACGGGGCCGACGGCGCCATCGCCGCCGCCCCGGTGGCCGACACCCTGAAGCGCGCCGGAGCGGACGGCCTGGTCGCCGGCACCGTGGACCGTGCCGGCCTGTGGGGGGCGCAGACCCCCCAGGCCTTCTGGTGGCCGGTCCTCGCCCGGGCCTTCGCCACGGCCGACCGGGCCGCGCTCGACCGGGCCACCGACTGCGCCGGGATGGTCGAGGCCGCCGGCGGGCGGGTGCGGCTGGTCGACCCGGGCGCACCCAACCTCAAGGTCACGACCCCGCCCGACGCCGACCTCGCCGCGCGCCTGCTCGGGGCCGCGCCCGGGGCGGCCGCGTAGCCTCGCGGGCGTGCTGACCGACTACCACATGCATCTGCAGCCCGACGGCGCCGAGGCCCGGGCCCGGGCGGCCCACCGGTGGGAGCGGGAGGGCGGGCCGCGCTCGGCCGGGTGGATCGGTCACTACGTGGATCGCGCCCGGGCCCGCGGCGTGGCCGAGATCGCGGTGACCGAGCACGTGCACCGGTTCCGCGACGCCGCCGGCTGGCATCCGAGCCCCTTCTGGCGCGAGGAGGCCACCGAGGACCTGACGGCGCACTGCGCCGCGCTGGCGGCCGCGCGCGACGGCGGGCTGCCGGTACTGGTCGGCATCGAGATGGACTGGCTGCCCGACCGGGTGGACGACATCCGGGCGCTCCTGGCCGCCCACCCCTTCGACGTGGTGCTGGGCTCCGTGCACTGGCTGGGGCCGCTCGGCGTGGACAGCCCGGACGAGCCGGCCTGGGACGCGCTCCCGGCCGAGGAGGTCTGGTCGCGCTACCTCGCCGAACTGGAGGCCGCGGCGGGGTCGGGGCTCTTCGACGTGCTCGCCCACCCGGACCTGCCCAAGGTGTTCGGCCACCGCCTGCCCGCCGCCCTCGCCCCGCGCATGGACGCGGTGGTCGACGCCATCGCCCGGTCGGGGGTGTGCGTCGAGTGCTCATCCGCCGGCCTGCGCAAGCCGATCGGCGAGCTCTATCCCGACCCGGACCTGCTCGGGCGCTTCCGCGAGGCCGGCGTCCCGGTCACGCTCGCCAGCGACGCCCACAGCCCCGAGGACGTGGCCCGCGACTACCCGACCGCGGTCGCGGCGCTCCGGGCCGCCGGCTACGAGACCATCACCCGCTTCCGGTCCCGGGAGCGCGAGCAGGTGCCGGTCCGGTGGGCGTGACCCGCGTGGGCCTGGGCGTGGACGCCCACCGCTTCGCGGCCGGGCGGCCGCTCATGCTCGGGACCGTGCACGTGGAGCACCCCGAGGGCCTCGCCGGCCACTCCGACGGCGACGTGGTGGCCCATGCGCTCTGCGACGCGCTGCTTGCCGCGAGCGGCGGCCCGGACATCGGCGCGCTCTTCCCCTCCGGCGACCCCGAGTGGGTCGGGGCGAGCGGCGCCCGCCTGCTCGGAGTGGTCATGGGGCGCCTGCGCGAGTCGGGCATGCGGGTGGTGAACGCCCACGCGGTGGTGGTGTGCGAGCGCCCGCGCCTTGCCCCCTACCGCCTGGCCATGGAGGCGGCGCTCTCGGCGCTCCTGGACGCCCCGGTCTCGGTGCACGCGACGACGACCGACGGCATGGGCTTCACCGGGAGGGGCGAGGGCGCCGCCTGCCAGGCCGTCGCGCTGGTCGAGCTTCCGTGAGCGAGACCGGCATGGTCATCCACTCGACCCTCTCGCGCCGGCGCGAGCCGCTCAGCACCGGCCCCGACGGCGTGGTGCGGATCTACGTGTGCGGCCCGACCGTCTACTCGCGGGTGCACATCGGGAACGCCCGGCCGTTCGTGGTCTTCTCGGTGCTCAAGCGCTATCTGGAGCGACGCGGGGTCCGCTGCCGCCTGGTCGCCAACGTCACCGACGTCAACGACAAGATCTACGCCGCGGCGCGGGCCGAGGGGGTGCCCTCCACCGAGCTCGCCGAGCGCTACACCCGCGCCTACATCGAGGACACCGACCGGCTGGGCCTGGGGCGGCCCGACGCCGAGCCCACCGTGACCGCCACGATGGACGCGATCATCGCCCTCATCGCCGACCTGGTGGACCAGGGCCTGGCCTATCCCGCCGGCGGCGACGTCTACTACCGCGTGGGGAGCTTCGCCGACTACGGGCGGCTCTCGGGGCGCCGGCTGGATGAGATGGTCGCGACCGAGCCGGGTGAGGCCAAGGAGCACCCGCTCGACTTCGCCCTCTGGAAGGGGCGCAAGGCCGACGAGGACGCCTGGTGGGACTCCCCCTGGGGCCCCGGGCGCCCGGGGTGGCACATCGAGTGCTCGGCCATGGCCGAGTGCGAGCTCGGCACCGAGTTCGAGATCCACGGCGGCGGCATCGACCTGGTGTTCCCGCACCATGAGAACGAGATCGCCCAGACCGAGGGGGCACGCCACCGCCCGCTCGCGAAGATCTGGATGCACAACGAGATGCTCGAGCTCGGCGGCGGGAAGATGAGCAAGAGCGAGGGCAACATCCGCCCCCTGTGCGAGGTCCTCGACGAGTGGCCGCGCGAGGTCGTGCTGGCCTACTTCCTGACCAGCCACTACCGCTCCAAGATCCCGTTCACCGAGGAGCGCCTGCGCGAGGCGGAGGCGGTCTGCGACCGGCTGCGCAACGGCCTGCGCGCGCTGGACCGGGCCATCGCGGCGCCCGGCGAGGGGACCGACACCGGGCTCGCCCAGGCGCTGGTCGCGGCGCGCACGCGGTTCCACGACGCGCTCGACGACGACTTCGGCACGCCCGGGGCGTTCGCCGCGGTGTTCGACCTGGTGCGCGCGGTCAACCAGGCCGTCGAGTCCGCCGCGCGGCCCGCCGCCGGGCAGCTCCAGGAGGTCAGGCGCGAGCTGACCGCGATGCTCGACGTGTTCGGCCTGGGCACGCTGGACGAGGCCGGCCCGGTCGTGCCCGACGAGGTCATGGACCTGCTCATGCAGCGTGAGGACGCCCGCGGGGCGCGGGACTTCGCCCGGGCCGATGAGATCCGCGGCCGCATCCGCACGCTCGGCTTCGAGCTCCGCGACACCCCGGAGGGCCCGCAGGTCTACCCGGCATGAGCGCCCCGCGCGGCGGCCGCCCGCCCCGGGGCCGCCCGCCGGCCCGGGCGGACCGCGAGGTGGTCTACGGCCGCAACCCGGTCCGCGAGCTCATCAGGGCCGCCCGGCGCCCGGTGCACGCGGTCTGGGCCCTCGCCCAGGTGGCCGAGGAGCCCTGGCTGGCCGGGTGCGCGGTCGAGGTCCGTGAGCGCGACGCGCTCGGCCGTGCGGCGGGGAGCGCCGACCACCAGGGCGTGGTGGCGTTCACCGACCCCTATCCGTTCGCCGACCCGCACGACCTGCTGGACGCCCCCGGGCCGCTGGTGCTGCTGGACGCCGTCCAGGACCCCCGGAACCTCGGGGCGGTCGCCCGGGTGGCGGAGGGGGCGGGGGCGGCGGGCCTCATCGTGCCCCGGCGCGGGAGCCCGGGGGTCACCGCGGTGGCCTGCAAGGCGTCGGCCGGCGCGGTCGAGCACCTGCCGGTCGCCCAGGCCGACAACCTCGCGAGCCTGGTCCACGACGCGGCGGGATCGGGCCGCTGGTCGGCCGGCGCCGTGGCCCCGGGGGAGCCCGACGCCGAGGACTACCGGACCGTCGCCTGGGACGACGCCGTGATGCTCGTGCTCGGCGCCGAGGGGGCGGGCCTGCGGCCCCGGTTGCGCGCCGTCTGCGACCGGCTGGTCACGATCCCGATGCGCGGTCATGTCGCGTCCCTGAACCTGTCGATCGCCGCCGCGATCCTGGTGTTCGAGGTCGCGCGGACCCGCGATTCCGCCTAGCACGCGTTGACTTCCGCGTCGCGGGCCGGTAAGAATGCGCCGGTCGGTCCGGATCTGAGCCTCGATCCAAGGTTGAGGCTAATCCGAGAAACCGCTTGATGAACGGAAAGCGGCGGGGAGTGAGGACGATGGGAAGCGCGGCCAGAAGCCTGCAGGACCTCGAGCCTCAAGCTTGGGTTGATGTCGTGGACGAGGGCCTGGTCCGCCGTTCGCGGGCCGGCGACCCCCACGCCATGGACCAGATCATCGAGCGCTACCGCGGTTTCGTGCGGCTCAAGGCGAGCGCGTACTTCCTCGCCGGCGGCGAGAGCGAGGACCTGATCCAGGAGGGGCTGATCGGCCTGTTCAAGGCCGTGCGCGACTACCGCTCCGACCGTGAGGCGTCGTTCCGCTCGTTCGCCGAGCTGTGCGTCACGCGCCAGATCATCACCGCGATCAAGACCGCCGCGCGCAACAAGCACACCCCGCTGAACACCTTCGTCTCGTTCAGCCACTCCCGGGCCGGCGGCGACCAGGAGACCACGCTCGCCGAGGTCCTGCCCGGCGACCCGGTCGTCGACCCGATCAACCAGGCGATCTCCTCCGAGGAGCTCCGCTCGCTGATCGACTGCCTGGGCAAGGTGCTCTCACCGCTCGAGAGCCAGGTGCTCGCGATGTACCTGGAGGGCCGCTCCTACGAGGAGGTGGCCGAGCGCCTCGAGTGCAACGCCAAGAGCGTCGACAACGCCCTCCAGCGGGTGAAGCGCAAGGTGGGCGCGCACCTCAAGGAGCGCGAGGTGCTCGACCTGCGCTGACCCTGGCGGTGGTGCCTGCACCACCCCCGATCGGGTCCCCGCTCCATCGGCGGCCGCCCCCCGGCGCGGCAGGCTCCGTTCCGACCACCGGAACGAGGAGCCCGCCGTGAGCACCGCCCGCATCGCCGTCCTGGCCGCCGCCGCCGTCCTCGCCCCGGCGGCCGTGCTCACCGCCCCGCCCTCCGCCCCGGCCGCCACGGCGTCCGGCACGATCGAGGTCGACGGCGGCTGGCGCCGCGTCGCCCCGCTCGCGACCGACCTGCCGCCGGCCCTCACCTGCCCGGTGAGCCACCCCTGGCTCCTCGACGCCTGGGACCACGGCCAGATCCGCTCCGAGCAGTTCGAGCCGGCGCGCACGATCGACGTCGAGCACCGCGCCGCCGAGGTCCGGCACCCGACGAACCCCAAGCTCCTGGTCGAGGTCGGCACCTGGGAGGGCGGCCTGCTCAAGACCAGCGCGACCAACTGGGACTGGCCCTGGAACCCGGCCGGGCACTACCGCATCGTCCTCACCTGCACGGACGATGTGAACCGGGCCGCCACCCGGCCGAGCCCGGTGCCCGTCCCGGGCTGATCGCGCCGCTACCCTGCGGATGTCCGCCGGAGTAGCTCAGCTGGCAGAGCAGCCGCCTTGTAAGCGGCAGGTCACCGGTTCGAACCCGGTCTCCGGCTTGGCCGGTCCCTCCCCCCGACGGGCCGGCCGTGGTGACCGGCTCAGCCGGCCGGGATGGGGAACGAGTAGGAGCCGTCCGCCGTGATGGTGGTGCTGGGCCCCTGGATGCCGTCGGCGTTGCTCGCGAACATGGTCAGGCTCGCGCCCGACATGAAGTCCATGTTGACCTGGACCGAGTCGCCCGCCACGCCGGAGAGCCCGAGCCTGATGATCGATCCCACCAGCGAGTTGGCGCCCTGCGGGCGCAGTCCCCAGCAGTTCCGGGTGCTCGAGAGCTCGCCCGGGCCGGTGACGGTGTTCTGGGCGGCGACGATCGTCCCCTGGAGGCAGAGGCTGGGGTAGCGGCCGATCGGGTTCGATGGCAGGGCGTTCACCAGGATCGTCAGGAAGGCGCTCTGTCCCGGGTCCTGGGCGACCAGCAGGCGGGCGGAGGTGAACGGGCCGGCGACGCCGGTGTCGGCCCGGCGGGCGAAGGCCGCGAGCGGACCGGTCGCCGGCGTGCGCGACACCGTGCGCGCGCGGAAGCGCAGCAGGCCGTCGGGGGTGACCCGCGGCGAGGAGAGCGAGAGCAGGGCGACGTCGGCCGCGGCCGGGGCGCGGTCGAGCACCAGGGCGGCGCGCGGAGGGGTGACCCCGAACCCGCGGGCGCCCCAGCGGGCCACGAAGCGGCGGGCGGGCTCCTCGGTGACGGCCCCGCCGGCGCCCTGCAGCCGCAGGATGGGCGAGCCGGGCTTCAGGGCGAGCGAGAACTGCCCGGTGCGCCCGGGGACCGGCTCGAGCCGCCCCTCCGAGGCGTTCAGCGAGAACAGGCCGCCGGTCGTGGCACCGGCGGCGAGGGCGCTTCCGCTCGTGGCGAGCACGAGGGCGCCGGTCAGCATGATCCGCGGCAGTCGTCTCATGGCGCCAAAGCTAGCGAATCCACTTGCTGCTGCCGCGGATGCGGTTCCACGGCCGGTCGAGCCGCCCGCGGCGCCCGGGTGAACCTGAGCCCGCGCCGGGGACCGGCGCGGAGTCCCGTGCTTCCCCCGGCCGCGTGCGTACGGTTCCGCGCGGCGACGGCGACCTGTGGGCGGCATGGCGAACAGCACGGCGCAGACGACGAGCGAGATGGCGAACCCGGCGCGCGAGGTCTTCATCTTCGCGATCACGCTGGTGTCGTTCGCGAACATGATCCTGCTCTACGTGCCCGGGATCCCCCTCTCGTCGAGCCAGCGCGAGGTGCTGCGGATCGTCGACGGCATCCTGACGCTGTTCTTCATCATCGACTTCCTGCTCCGGCTGCGCGCGGCGCCCTCCAAGCGGCGCTACATGCTCCACGAGCGGGGATGGCTCGACCTGCTCGGGAGCCTCCCGCTGCTCCGGGTGCTCCGGGTCTTCCGGCTGGTGCGGGCCTGGTCGATCATGCGCCAGTACGGGCCCAGGCGCATGGCCCGGCTGCTCCTGCGCGACCGGGCCCAGAGCGCCCTCTACCTCATCGCCCTGCTCGTGATCCTCGTGCTCGAGAGCGCCGGCACGATGGTCCTGCGCTTCGAGGCCGATGCGCCCGGGGCGAACATCGTGACCGGCGGGGACGCGCTCTGGTGGGGCATCGTCACCGTGACCACCGTGGGCTACGGCGATGAGTACCCCATCACGGCGGGCGGACGGGTGGTCGGGGTGTTCCTGCTCCTGACCGGGGTGATCCTGTTCGCCACGCTCTCCGGCTTCCTGGCCAACGCGTTCCTCTCGGAGCCGGGCGGGGACGCCGCGCCGCCGGCCGACCCGGCGCGCGACGAGGTGCTCGCCCTGCTGCGCACCCAGCAGGAGGAGATCCGGGCGCTCCATGCCCGCCTCGACGCCCTCGGGATCGACCGCGGCCCGCCGCCCTCAGGCGGGCCCTGACGGGGGCTCGAGCAGCCGGGTGACCACCCGGGCGAGCACCGCGGCCTCGTCGGGGTGGAGGCGGTCGGCGAAGGCGGCGCGGACGTAGGCGTGGGTGGTGTCCTGCGCCGCGCGGGCCCGCGTGCGGCCGGCGGCGGTGAGCACGACGTCGGTGGCCCGGGCGTCGGCCGGGCAGCGCTCGCGGGCGACCAGACCCTCCCGCTCGAGCAGATCGGTCACCCGGGAGGCGCGGCTCACCGAGAGCCCCATGGCGGCGGCGAGGTCGGTGAGGCGCAGGCGCCCGCCCTTCGCCCCGGCGAGACGCCCCATGAGGCCGAGCATGCTCACGCTCAGCCCGTGGCGCGCCTCCAGCAGGGCCTCCGCCTCCCGCCGCAGCCGCCGGGCGACCTCCAGGAGGCCCTCCCAGGCGGTGGCCTCATCGGCAGTCCACGCCCGCGCCGCGTTCGGGCCCATCATGTACCCGGCGCGGGCGGTGATCGCCTCCATGCCCTCGGCGGGCGCCACCGGGCTCACGCGGCGCGAAGGAGCAGGCGGGTGCCGGCCGGGTCGGCCGTCCACACCCCGTCCGGGGCGGGCTCGTGCCGGGCGCCGACCCCCTCGAGCCGCTCGCCCAGGGCCGGGAGCGCCCCGTCGCCGGCGAGGATGAGCTCCACGTGGCGGAGCCCCGCGGTCCCAGGCGGAGGCGGCGTCGCCCCCGGGCCGTTCCAGTCGTTCAGCGCGATCCGGTGCGGGAAGCGGCCGCCCGCCGAGAGGTCGGCCATGCCGATCGACGCCATGACCATGTGCTCGTCGAAGCCGACGGCGTCCCGGTAGAAGGCCACCGCGGCGCGCAGGTCGGGCACATGCAGGTGGACGTGGCCGATGAAGGCGCCCTCGGCCACCGGCTCGGTGAGGGCCCGGTCGGGCAGGTGGGTGAACACCGCCTGCACGTCGAGGGGCTCGGTGGGCCCGCGCAGGCGCCCGTCCGCGTCCCGCATGACCACCCGCTGGGGGGTGATCTCGAAGCCCGCGAACCGCTCCGGGGTCTCGAGGGTGATCTCGAGCATCAGGCCGTCCGGGTCGTGCAGGTAGGTCGCCATCGAGAAGATGTGGTCGGTCGGCGACTGCGGCACCCGCAGGGTCGCCAGGCGCGCCACGACCCGCGCGAACTCCGCGGCATCGGGCAGGTGCAGGGCCACGTGGTAGAGCCCGCGGTGGCCGCGCCGCGCCCCGCGCGCGGCACCCGGGTGGAGCACGACGAGGCCCTGCCCGCCGGCGCCCAGGTGGACCGCATCGCGCTCGCGGCCCACCTCGGTGAGGCCGATCAGGTCCCGCCAGAAGGCCAGGGACCGCTCCGCCTCCGTGACGTCCAGGTGGACGGGGCCGTAGGCGATCCGGTCGGCGCCGATCACCGGGGCGGTGGGGGTCACGGGGCCTCCTCGGAAAAGTGTTTGCCCTGGCAAGCGTAGCGCAACCGCTTGCCAGGGCAAACATCGGGAGGCCCTACTTGACGGTGAGCGTGCCCTTCATGCCGGCCTGGGCGTGGCCCGGGACGGTGCAGATGTAGCTGACCTTGCCCTTCTTGAGCGTGACGGTGACGCGACCGGTCTGGCCCTTCTGGAGGATCTTGGTCTTCTTGGTCCCGATCTTGAGGTCGTGCGGGGCGTTGCCGGTGTTCTTGAGCACGAACGTGTGCGTGCCGGCCGGGACCGACTTGGGCATGCCGCGGAAGAAGAGGTCGCCGGCGGTCACGTTGTAGGTGGCGGCGCCGGCGACGCCGGCGGCGGCCATGAGGGAGGCGCCGGCGAGGGCGGAGACGACGATGGTGCGGGTTCGCCTGGTCACGTCGGGTGGGTTCCTTTCGGGTCTGGTGGATCGGTTGGGATGGTGAACGCGTCAGGTCCGCTGAGCCAGGACCATCAGCGCACGGTGAGGGTGACCTTCATCCCCCCGGAGGCGTGGTTCTTGCACTCGACGACCCACTCGCCCGGGGTGAGGTCGGCCGCGACGGCCGAGACGCCCACGCCCTTCTGGGGGTCGATCTCCTGGGGGCTCTCGTGCCGGATGCGCCGGCCGGCGTCACGGACCACCAGGCGGTGCTTGCCCGCCCCGTTGCCGTGGAGCGCCACGGTGACCAGTCCGGCGGGCGCGGTGAGCGCGGCGGGCGACATCGCGAAGGGGCCCTGGCCGGTCACCTGCAGGTCGAGCACACCGGTCGGCGCCGGGCCGGCCCCTCCGTCGGAGGGCGGCGGCGGGGCGGCGCCGTCGGCCGCGGTGATCGTGCCGGTCATCCAGTCGTGCAGCGTGCACACGAAGGTGGAGACCCCCGCGGGCAGGTCAACCGACAGCACCTGGGACCCGCTGCGGATGTCCGCGGTCACCGCGAGCTGGGCGCCGGAGGGCGAGCGCAGGGACAGGTTGTGGTCGGAGCCGGTGGCGTTGGCGAACTCGATGCGCACGGCGCCGGTCGGCGCCTGCAGCGCCCGCGGGGTGAACTGGGGGGTGCCGGTGCTCGTCACGCCCACCCGCAGGTCTCGGGACGCCGGCGCGGGGGCGGGTGCGGGGGGGCCGGGGTCGGTCCCGGGGCCGGGGGTGGGGGCCGGCGCGGGGGGCGGGCCGGGGTCGGGCGGGGCGGTACCGGCGACCACCGTGAGCGTTCCGGTCATCCCGAAGCCCTCGTGGCCGGGCTGGGCGCAGAAGAAGGTGTAGGTGCCGGGTGCGAGGTCGGCGGCCACCTCGGAGGTCTGCCCGGCCAGGGCGACCGGGCCGTTCAGCGTGGTCCCCGCGACCCGCAGCGAGATGTCGTGCGGCACGTCGCTCTGGTTGTGGAGCACCAGGCGCACCGGGCCGGCGGCCGCGGTCACCGCGGTCCGGTCGAAGGCCAGGAAGTCCGCGGCGGTCACGGTCAGGTGGACGACGGCCGGGCCGCCCGGCGTCACCTGGTCGGCGGGCGCGGGGGTGGGCGGGGCGGCGGGCGCGGTCGCGGGCGCCGGCCCGGCGGGCCCATCGGCCTCGGGCGCGACGGCCCCGGCGCTCACGGTGAGCGTGCCGCGCATCCCGGCCGCCTCGTGCCCGGGCTCGGTGCACAGGAACGTGTAGGTGCCGGGCGCGAGGTCGGCGCTCACCTCGCTGGTGGCGCCCCTGGGCACCACGGGCCCCTTCACGTCGACGCCGTTGCCCCGGATCGCCACGTTGTGCGGCAGCACGGTGGTGTTGACGAGGCGGATGGTCACGCGCCCCTCGGGGGCCCGCAGGGCGGCGCGGTCGAACCTCATCGGGCCCGCGGTCCCGATCTGGAGCGTGGTGTCGGCCTTCGTCCGGGTGCCCTGCGGGGCGGCGGGGGCGGCCGCGGCCGGGTGCCCGGCGTGGCCGGCGGCGGTGACCTTG
>JALOLS010000055.1 GCA_025455865.1 Thermoleophilia bacterium | reverse complement strand
GATGCGCGACTGCCCCGCCCTGCCCCAGCCGGTGTTGGTGAGCACGGTGCGCACCGGCAGGGTGTCGCCCGCCTCGATCAGGTTGTTCGGGTCGGCGATCAGCTCGTCGAGGTCGTCGATGACCAGGTCGGGGCAGGCGTCGGCCTTCCGGCCGAGGTAGGCCGCCGAGATCTCGACGTCGTCGTCACGGCGCCCGCCGCGCATGGCGGCCAGCCCGCTGATGAACGAGTTGCCGCAGTTGATGACCGAGCGCACGGTGAAGAAGTCGCCCCAGCGGTCGATCGCGACCCCGTCGTCCGAGGCGCGCACCGAGGTCGTGTGCTCGGGCGGCCACGAGCCCGGCGCCCCGGGGTCGTCGACCACGAACACCCGGGCCTCGGGCAGTTGCGCGCCGCCCATGCGGTAGAGCTGCACGGCCACCTCGCCGCGGTCGTTCACCGCCGCCGCCGGGTAGGTCCAGGCGTAGTCGGGATTCCAGAGGTTCGACTCGACCTTCGTCCTGAGCCCCTCGGTGTCGAACACCGCCACCTGGACGTTGGGGTGCGGGAACCCCTGCCCGCCGCCGGCGGTCCACAGCCAGCCCACCACGCCGTTCTGCGGGCCGCCGCGGAACCCGGTGGTGATCCGCGAGTCGAGGAACCCGCATGGGTCACCCCGGTCGCCGTCGAGCTTGCACTTGTAGCCCTGGGAGTCGGGGAAGTTCTCGATGTTGCGCTCGGCGACGAACAGCGTGTCGCTGGAGTCCGACACCGAGTAGATCCACAGCACGTCGCCGTTGAACGTCGTGCTCTTGCGGGTGGCGAAGTGCATGACCGCCCCGGTGGTGGGGTCGCCCTGGGCCGGGGTGAGCACGTTGGCGTTGGAGATGACCCAGAAGCGGTCGACCGCGAGCGACTCCGACGGGCAGTCGGCCCGGTCGAGCTCATCCAGCGACAGGCGCACCACGACGTCCTTGGTCGACGGCGTGTCGGTCATCCGCGTCGTGATGTAGAGGAACCGGTCGGTGGCCGACACCTGCGGGTAGTCCAGGCGCGCCTGCTCCCGCGTCTCCCCGAAGTCCCTCGGGGTCATGACGATGCTGCAGGTCGCCGCGGCCTCCGGGAACGTGCCCAGGCTGGTGAGGGCGTCGCGCCCGCGCAGGATCACGATGCGCTGCGCGTTCTGGCCGTCCACCTTCCCCCTGCTGTCGGTGGAGTTGTAGTACTGCAGCATCCACACCAGCATCGCCGAGCCCCCCCGGCCCACCGCGAACACCTGCTGGTCGCAGCAGAAGCCGTCGCCCGGGGTCGCCTGGTCGAACGAGTAGGGGTAGACGTACTCCCAGGTCCGGGCGTTGTCGTCCGAGATCGCGGCCCAGTCGTTCCCGGTCGCCATGACGACCTGCCGGTCGTTGGCGATCGAGGGCTCGGAGACCACGTAGGTGGTCCCCACGGGGAAGGTGGGCGCCACCTCCTCCTCGGTGTCGCCACGCAGGATCGGGTACCGGGCGAGGACGCCGAAGCCGTCGTGCTCCATCGCCCGGCGCTCGTTCTGCACCGCGCGGGGCGGCGGGGCGGTGCGGCCCTCGCCGGGCTGGTCCGGCTGCACGGTGCGCGGGTTCACCCGGGCGAAGCGGGCCTGGCGGCGGGCCACGGTGCGCGCCGGGGCCGGCCGCACCCTGGCCGTGGGGCGGATCTGGGCCCACTCCCGGGTGAGCGTGGTGGTCCCGGTCACGATGCCCTCACCCTGGGGGACGAGGGCCGAGGGCGCGGCCACGGCCACGGCGGCGAGCGCGAGGAGCCCGACGAGTGCGGCCAGCACGAGCGCGACGTGGCGGTACACGCGCGGCACCCTCCCCGCTGGCCGCGCTCGTGTCAAGTCCGCCGGTCGACCGTTCGCCCGGCGCGCCGGCGCCGCGCGGCCTACCTTCGCCCGCCGGAGACCCCGACGAGGAGGACGAGCATGGTTCGCGCGACCTGGAACGGCGCGGTGATCGCCGAGTCGGACGACACGGTGGTGGTCGAGGGCAACCACTACTTCCCGGCCGACGACGTGCGCCGGGAGCACCTCACGCCCAGCGACCACACCTCGGTGTGCTCCTGGAAGGGCCTGGCCACCTACTCCGACGTGGTGGTGGGCGACAAGGTCAACGCGAACGCGGCCTGGCACTACATGGAGCCCAAGGAGGCGGCCGAGCACGTGCGGGGCCGGGTGGCGTTCTGGCGCGGCGTCACGGTGGAGGCCGCCTGAGGCACGCTTCCCCGGGTGCGCGCCTTCCACCACGACCGGTTCACCTACCCGCTCCCGCCGGGGCACCGCTTCCCGCTCGGGCGCTACCGGATGCTGCGCGAGCAGGTGGAGGGCCGTCCCGGGGTCGAGGCCGAGGAGGCACGGGCGGCCACCGACGCCGAGCTCGCGCTGGCCCACGAGCCCGCCTACCTGGCCCGGGCCGTGGACGGCCGGCTCTCCGAGCGCGAGGAGCGCGGCCTGGGCCTGCCCTGGTCCCCGGCGCTGGTGGAGCGGGCCCGGCGGTCGGTGGGCGGCACCGTCCAGGCGGCCGAGGCCGCGCTCGCCGACGGTGCGGCCGTGAACCTGGGCGGGGGCACCCACCACGCCCACCCGGCCGGCGGGCGGGGGTTCTGCCTGTTCAACGACGTGGTGGTCGCCACCCGGGCGCTCCGGGCCGACGGCCGGCTGCGCCGCGTGCTGGTCGTCGACCTCGACGTCCACCAGGGTGACGGCACCCACGCCTGCTTCCGCGACGACCCGGCGTCCGTCACCCTCTCGGTCAACGGCGGCGGCAACTCCCCGTTCCGCCGGGTCCCCGGCGACCTCGAGGCCGACCTGCCCGACGGCACCGGTGACGACGCCTACCTGGCGGCCGTCGCCCGCCTGGTCCCCCGGGGCCTGGCCGAGGCGCGGCCGGACCTCTGCTTCTACCTGGCCGGGGCCGACCCCTACGCGGGCGACCGCCTGGGGCGCCTGGGCGTGAGCATGGAGGGCCTGGCCGATCGCGACCGCCTGGTGCGCGACCGCATGGCCGCCGCCGGGGTGCCGGTGTGCGTGGTCCTCGGCGGCGGCTACGCGGTCCCGATCGAGGACACCGTGGCGATCAACCGGACGACGGTGGAGACGTTCGCGCCGCCCACCTGAGGGCGTCCACGATCTCGTCCCAGTGCACCCGCCGCCATCCGCCGGGCGGTGGCGGGACGCCTCGGCGGGGAGGGGTGTTCAGTCCCCGGTTGCCCGGGCTCCGTCCTCCGCGCCACCGCTCCCCCTCGATCAGTCCGGCCTCCGCGCAGCAGCGGCGGGCCGCGTCACCCAGCGCGACGACCCGCGTGCCGGGGGCCAGCAGCGCCAGGAGCGCGACCAGCCACCGGGCGCCCTCCCGGATCTCGGCGCCCGACACGGTCGTCGCCCCCGCCTCCCGGAACCACGGGATCGCGTTCCAGTACAGGATCTCCTCCGGCTGCAGGCCGGCGTCGGCGGCCAGCTCGAGCTGGTTGGTGGAGGTGGGGTCGCGGTTGACCCGGGGCGAGAGCACGCCGGTCTGCTCCGGCGTCCACCCGGTGGGCTCGGTCAGCATGACGACGAGCCGCGCGTCGACGCCGGGGCCCTCCTCGGCGACGTCCGGCACCCGGCGGCCGGTCTCGGTGTGGATCCGCGCGACGAGGGCGTCGATGGGCCCCAGTCGGTCGCGTCCGGGGGAGCCCGTCACGACCCGCGGGCCTCGATCCGCCGCAGGAAGGGGATGCGCCGGACGGCGAGCAGGAGCAGCGATCCGGCCGCGACCGTGGCGGCGATGGCCACCCACTGCGCCGGCGTGGGGATCTCGGCCTCGTAGAAGTCACGCAGGAACGGCAGGTAGAGGCCGCCGATCAGGGCCACCGCGAAGCCCGCCACCATCCAGCCCACCCAGGGGCGCAGCTTCCGGCGCTCGAAGCCCCGCTCGAGCTCGACCACCACGGCCAGGCCGAGGAAGGTGGCGGCCATGATCGCCGCGGTGCGCCCCTCGGGGATGGTCCCGTCCAGCACGGTGCGCACGAGCAGGTACGCCGTGCCGATGCCGGCCGCCACGACCGCGCCGGCGGGCACGCAGAAGGCCAGCAGGCTCGGGATGAAGCCCTCGCGGCGCACCGGGCCCTCGCTCTTGGCCAGCGCCAGGAAGAACGCCGGGATCCCGATGGTGAGCGACGAGGTGATCGACAGCTGCCGGGGCAGGAACGGGAACGCGATGGGCGCCAGGCCGAAGGTGATCAGCAGCAGCGCCGCGTACACCGACTTGGTCACGAAGAGCTTGGCCACCCGGTGGGTGTTGCGGATGATCTGCCGGCCGGCCTCGATGGCCCGGGGCAGCGTCGAGAAGGCGTTGGTGAGCAGCACGAGGTCGGCGACGCCCTTGGCCATCTGGCTGCCGTTGCCCATGGCGACGGCCAGGCGCGCCTCCTTGAGCGCGAGCACGTCGTTGACCCCGTCGCCGATCATCGCCACGTACTGCCCGGACCGGGTCATCGCCTTGACCAGCTCGCGCTTCTGCTCGGGCGTGATGCGGCCGAACACGAAGTTCTCGCGGGCCACGCGCTCGAGCGCCTCGGGATCCTCGGGCAGGTCGGTGCCGGCGATCGCGTGCTCGGCCCCCTCGACCCCGCAGGCCCGGGCCACGGCCTGCACGGTGCCGACGCCGTCGCCCGAGATGACCTTGACCCGCACCCCCTCGCGGCGCAGGAAGGCGACCGTGTCGGGGGCGTCGGGCCTGAGCCCCTCGAACAGGACGACCGCGCCGAGGGCGGTGAGCGGCGGGAGGGTCCCGAGCCCATCCTCCTGGACGGCCTCGTCCAGCGGCGCGTCCCCGGTGGCCAGGAGCACCACCCGCCGGCGCTCGGCCTGCTGGGCGCGGATGCGCTCGCCCAGGCCCGGCGGCACCGCCACCCCGAGCTGCTCCATGATCTCCGGGGCGCCCATCACGACCGTGCCGCGGCCCTCCAGCGTGACCCCGCTCCACTTGCGGGCCGACGAGAACGGCACCTCCGCGATCACGGTGCCCGCCTCGCCGGGGCAGGCGGCCGCGACCGCCTCCATGGTGGAGTTCCGGAAGCCCGCGCTCGCGGCGAGGGCGCCGAGGGCCCCGCGGGCCTCCTCCTCGGTGCGCCCGTCGGCGGGCTCCACCGCCCGCACCTCGAGCCGGTTGTCGGTGAGCGTCCCGGTCTTGTCGACGCACACCACGTCCACGCTGGCCAGGCTCTCCACCGCGTTGAGCTGCTGGGCGAGCGTCCCCAGGCGCGCGAGGCGCACCGCGGCCACCGCGAAGGTCAGGCTGGTGAGCAGCACCAGGCCCTCGGGGACCAGCGGCACCAGCGCCGCCACGGTGCGCTGGGCCGACTCGACCACCCCCTGGTCCTGCCAGAAGACCGCGATGAGCAGCAGCACCGAGAGGGGGATCATCACCCCGACGGTGATCTTGAGGATGCGGTTGATGTCGATCTGCAGCGGCGAGAGCTGGGTCCGGGTGCCGCGCGCCTCGGCGGCCAGGCGCTCCGCGAACGAGTCGGCGCCCACCGCCTCGACCACGTAGGCGCCCGAGCCCGCGGTGCAGAAGGCCCCGGAGAGCACCTCGTCGCCGCGTCCCTTGGCGATGGCGTCGCTCTCGCCGGTGAGGATCGACTCGTCCAGCGAGAGGCCGCGGCCCTCGGTCACCCGGCCGTCGGCGATGACCTGCTCGCCGGGCTCCAGCAGCACCAGGTCCCCCGGCACCACGCGGTCCACGGGGAGCTCGGCCGGGGCGCCGTCGCGCACCACCCGGGCCTTGGGGGCCACCAGGAGCGCCAGCCGGTCCAGGGTCCGCTTGGCCCGGGTCTCCTGCACGATGCCGATCAGCGTGTTGGCGATCAGGATGCCGCCGAACAGCATGTCGGCCCAGAGCCCCAGCACCGCCATGGGCACGAGCAGGGCGATGAGGATCAGGTTGAAGAGGGTGAAGGTGTTGGACCAGACGATCTCCGCGTAGGAGCGGCTGGTCCTCGGGCCCTTGCGCGGCCCCATCTGGGCGAGTCGGCGGGCCGCCTCGGCCGAGGTCAGCCCCCCGGCCGGCGGCGCGGCGGTGGAGCTCACTCCTCCCCGGCGGGCGGCCGCACCAGCAGCACCGGGCAGGGCGCGTGGTGGGCCAGATACCCGGCGAAGCTCCCCAGCAGCACGCGGTCGACCAGGCCGCGGTGGGCGGCGGCCACCAGCAGGTCGGGCTTGGCCGTCTCGGCCCAGGCCACCACCGCCTGCGGCGGGTAGCCCTCGAGCAGCACGCCCTCGGTCCCCGGGGTGTCGGTCACGACCTCCCGCAGCCACTCGCGCGCGGCGGCGGCGAGGTCGCCGGGGTCCGGCATGGCCGCGGCGTAGTCGCCCACGAGCAGCAGCGGCGAGGGCGCGACGTGCACGATCGAGAGGCGGCACCCCGCGTCGGCGCACAGCTCGCGGGCCTCCTGCAGCGCCCGCGCGGAGGCGTCGGAGCGGTCCATGCAGACGGCGACGTGCTCATACGGGGCGGCCACGGCTCACAGCCTAATCGCCGCGCCGCGGCAATACCCTGGGCGGGGTGGACACCGTGCTCCTGGCCAACCTCGCGGCGACCCTGGTCATGACCGGGGTCATCTGGTTCGTGCAGCTCGTCCACTACCCGCTGTTCGCCCTGGTCGGCCCCGGCGGGGCGGTCGCCTACGAGCGCGAGCACACCCGGCGGACCACCTGGGTCGTCGCCCCGGCGATGGGCGTGGAGGCGCTCACGGCGGTGGTGCTCGCCCTGCGCCCCCCGGACGGCGTGCCGGCCTGGCTCGCGTGGGCCGCGCTCGGGCTGGTCGGGGTCGCCTGGCTGTCCACCTGGCTCGTGCAGGTGCCCTGCCACCGGGCCCTCTCCCGCGGCCCGGACCCGGCGGTCGCGCGCCGGCTGGTCCGCACGAACTGGGTGCGGACCGCGGCGTGGAGCCTGCGCGCGGCCGCCGTGCTCTGGATGGTCGCTACGACAGCGGGCTGATCCGCAGCCGGGTCCCCGCCGGGAGGGGGCCGGCGCCCGCGGGGACCCAGGCCAGCACGTCGGCGCCGGCCAGGGCCGAGACCGCGTGGGAGCCCTGGTGGGCGGCGGGCACCAGGCCGCCGGGGGTGAGCGCGCAGCGGATGAGCTCGGCCCGGTGCGGGATCCCGGCGGGCCGGTCGGCCGCCAGCGGGGCCTCGCGGTCGAAGCCGCCCGCATGGCCGAGCAGCGGGCGGCCGAGGACGTGGAAGATCACCGCCGCCGACACCGGGTTGCCCGGCAGCCCCAGCACGACCCGGTCCCCACGGGCGCCGAGCCAGGTGGGATGGCCGGGCCGCACGTCGACCCCCCAGAACGCCTCCTGGACCCCGAGCGCCGCGAACGCCGGGCGCAGGTGGTCGTGCGCACCCACCGACACGCCGCCGGCGCTCACGACCAGGTCGGCGCGGTCGAGCATCTCGGCCAGCGCGGCGCGGATGGCGCCGGGGTCGTCCCGGACCCACTCGGCCCGCACGACCTCCGCCCCGGCCGCCCGGGCCTGCGCGGTGATCCCCGGGAGGTTGGCGTTCCAGACCTGGCCCGGGGCGAGGGGGGCGCCCGGGGGCACGACCTCATCACCGGTGGTGAGCACCGCGACCCGCGGCCGGCGGCGCACGGTCACCTCGGCATGCCCGCACCCGGTGATCGCCCCGACCTCGTGGGCGCGCACCCGGTGCCCGGCGGGCAGCACGACGGACCCGGCGGAGAGCACCTCCCCGCGCCGGCGCACGTCGGCCCCGGCGGCCACCGCGGGGACGACCACGACCTCGTCCTGCCGTGCGGCGGACTCCCGCCGCACCACCGCGTCGGCGCCCTCGGGGAGCGCGGCGCCGGTCGAGACGCCCGCCGCCTCCCCGGGCCCGAGCCGGCCCGGCCAGGGGCGCCCCGCCCGGGACTCGCCGGCCAGCCGCAGCCGGCCCGGCGTGTCGGCGGATCGCACCGCGTAGCCGTCCATGGCCGAGTCGGTGAACCCGGGCACGTCGGCGCGGGCGAGGACCGGCGCGGCCAGCACCCGGCCGACCGCCGCCGCCGCGGGGACCCGCTCGTCGTCGGTCGCCACCGCGTGCGCGGCGGCCCGGGCGATGGCGTCCTCGAGCCTCATCGCCCGGCGAGCGCCCGGGCCCGTGCCACCAACGGCGCGGCCGCCGCATCGTCGCCCGCCGCCCGGTGCCAGAGCCCCGCGTCCAGGGCCACCAGCCCGCGCCAGGCGTCGCGCCGGGGACCCATCTCCCCGGGATCCCCGTAGCCCTCCAGCACCCACCCGGCCACCCGGTCCGGCAGGCCGTTCACCTCGCACAGGTAGGCGAGGTCCTCCGCGGGGTCGCCCATGCGCCAGAACTCCCAGTCGACCAGGCGGGGGCCGTCGTCGCCCCACACGACGTTGGAGGCGACCAGGTCGCCGTGGAGCATCCGGAACGGCCGGCGTCCGCCCGGGCGGGGCGCGGGCCCGGACGCCAGCGCCTCGAGGAGCGCGGCCTCGCCCTCGCCGGCGCGGGCGCGGGCGTCGCGCAGGCGGCCGGCCCGGTACCCGCGCAGCGAGCGCGCCGGGCTGTCCCACCAGGGCAGGCCGCCGCTGCCCCCCTCGCGCAGGGCGTGGAGGCGGCGGATGAGCGCGCCCAGGCGGCGGGCGTCGGGGCGCTCCAGCGCCGCCAGCGGCCGGCTCGCGCCCGGCGCCCGCTCGGCGACCACCACGCCGGGCCCCGCGCACACCAGTGCGGGGGCGATGCCGGCGGCCCCGGCCACCTCGAGCGCGCGGGCCTCCCGCGCCACCGGCTCGACGGGGCCGGCCTTCAGGACCTTGGGCGGGTCGCCGGGGAGCGCGAGCACGGCGAAGCGCCCGCCGCCCCGCAGGGCCTCGACCGCCGGGGCGGCGCCGGTCAGCGGCCCGGCCGGGCTGTGCTCACCCCTCGGCGAAGACGCGGGGCGCCGAGGCGAGCGTGAACAGGGCCCACAGGACCCCGAGGACCACGGGGACCGGGCCGACGTGGTCGATCTCGACGATGCCCACGACGATGAGCAGCGCCGCGAGGACCAGGAACAGGCCGACCATCCAGATGGGGAGCCGCTTCACCCGCAGACCTCCAGGTCGTCGTCGCGGGCCCGCGCCCGCCGCGGCAGCGTACACCGGGCGCGCCCCTCATCGGCACCCATGGCGCCGGAAGCGGTAGTGTGCCCGCCCGAGCATGTCTGGCGCACCCGAAGAGCACGTGACCGTGTCGGTCGAGGAACGTCCCGGGGGGATGGTCGTCCGGGTCGTGGGGGTCGTGGACGGCCTCACGCTCCCCGAGGTCTCGCGGGTGCTGACCGACGCGCAGCGCGAGGGGCGGACCGTGTTCGTGGACCTCGAGCAGGTCTCGTTCATGGACTCCCGGGGGCTCGGGTCGCTGCTCGCGGCCAACGAGCGCAGCCGTGAGGGTGCGGCCCCCATCCGCATCTACCGGCCGTCGGAGCCGGTCCGGCGGCTGCTGACCGTCTCGGGCGTCGGCGCGGTGCTCACGCTGGCCGAGGAGCTCCCGCCGGCCTGAGCGGGTCCTGTCCCCCCTGACCCGGGAGCGGGCATGGGCGTGATCTCGCATCACCTGGACCCCACCCAGCCCACCGGGCTGCTGCTGCCCGGCGGGTTCGCGCAGCCGAACGAGGATCTGGTGGTCGCGGCCCCCTACTCGGGCGAGCCCCTCGCGCGGGTGGCCCTGGCCGGCCCGGGCGACGTCGACGTCTGCGTGCGCGCGGCCGAGGCGCACCTGCCCCCGCCGCTGGCCGACGAGCGCGCGGCGGTGCTCGAGCGGGCGGCGGTCCTGGTCCGGGAGCGGTCCGAGGCGTTCGCGCGGACGATCTGCCTGGAGGCGGGGAAGCCCATCGCCCAGGCCCGCGGTGAGGCGGCGCGGTGCGTGGACACCCTCACCTTCGCCGCGGTGGAGGCCCGGCGGCTGGCCGGCGAGGTCGTCCCGATGGCCGGGAGCGCGGCCGGCCGCGGCAAGCTCGCGTTCACCATCCGCGAGCCGGTCGGGGTGGTCGGGGCCATCTCGCCGTTCAACTTCCCGCTCAACCTGGTGGCCCACAAGGTGGCCCCGGCGATCGCCGCCGGGTGCCCGGTGGTGCTCAAGCCCGCCGAGCAGACGCCGCTCTCCGCGCTGCTCCTGGCCGCGGTCCTGCTGGAGGCGGGGCTGCCCCCCGGCTACCTCACCGTGCTCCCCGGATACGGCGAGGGAGCCGGCCGGGCGCTGGTCGACCACCCGGGCACGCGGCTCATCTCCTTCACCGGGAGCCCGCCGGTGGGGTGGGGCATCCGCGAGCGCCAGCCGCGCAAGGCGGTCGCGCTCGAGCTGGGGAACTCGACGCCGGTCATCGTGGCCGCCGACGCCGACCTCGACCGCGCCGCCGCGCGCCTCGCCGCCTCCGGCTTCACCCACGCGGGGCAGTCGTGCATCTCGGTGCAGCGGGTCTACGTCGAACGCCCGGCGTACGCGGCGTTCCTGGAGCGGTTCGCCGCCCGGGTCGAGGACCTGGTGGTGGGGGACCCGATGGACGAGCGCACCGACGTGGGGCCGCTCATCGACGAGGAGGCGCGCGAGCGCGTGGTCGCCTGGGTCGGCGAGGCGGTGGACCGCGGGGCGCGGGTGGTCACCGGCGGACGCGTGCAGGACGGCCTGCTGCGCCCCACCGTGCTCGACGGCATCACCTCCGACATGAAGGTCGCCGGCCACGAGGTGTTCGGCCCCGTGGTCGGCTGCGCCCCCTACGACACCGAGGACGAGGCCGTCGCCCTGGCCAACGCCTCGCCCTACGGGCTGCAGGCCGGGGTCTTCACCGCCCGCGTGGACCGCGCCCTCACCTGGGCGCGCCGGCTGCAGTTCGGTGGCGTGGTGGTCAACGAGACCCCCACCTTCCGCGCCGACCAGCAGCCCTACGGCGGGGTCAAGGGCTCGGGCAACACCCGCGAGGGCCCGGCCTATGCGGTGCGGGCGATGACCGAGCCGCGCCTGGTCATCATCGACCTGCCCGGATAGCGAGGGCGGCGGGCGCCACCCCGGGGCGCCGCGCACCGGGGTGCGTGACGGCTGCCCGCCCGATCGCGGATCATGTGGTGATGACCACGGTCCCGGGAGGCGCGCGATGGACAGGCACCGACGTCGGTGGGGGCTCCTGGCCCTCGGCGCACTCGCGCTCGCGGGCGTCGTCGCGGCGGTGCTGGTGGTGAGCACCCGCGGCGGGCCGGAGCAGGCCGTGGCGAGCGATCTGCCCCGCGCGGCGCCCTCGGCCCCCGAGGCGGACGTGCGCGCCCTCGTGGCCGGCGACCTCGCCCTGGGGACGGACATGCTCAGGGCCACCGGGACCCGGGACGCGGTGGTCTCGCCGCTCTCGGCCGGGCAGGCGCTGCGGATGCTGCGCGCCGGCGCGGCCGGGGAGACCGCGGCCGGGATCGACCGCGCGATGGGCGTCGACCTCCCCGGCCCGCGCACCTTCGCCGCGGCCAACGTGCTCGGCCAGTCGCTGGCCGCCACCCGCGGGGTCACCCTCGACCAGGCCAACGCCGTCTGGCTCCAGCGCGGCATGCCCGTCGAGCGGCCCTTCCTCGACATCCTCGCCCGCGACTTCGGCACGGGCGCCCGCCTCTCGGACTTCCAGGGCGACCCCGACGGGGCCACCCGCGAGGTGAACGACTGGGTCAGCGAGCAGACCGACGGCGCCATCCCCACCCTGTTCGAGCGCCTCGGCCCGGACACCCGCCTGGCCCTGGTGAACGCGGTGCGCTTCCGCGGGCGCTGGCAGGCGCCGTTCGACGCGGGCCTGACGAAGGAGCGTCCGTTCACCCGGGCCGACGGCACCGTCACGCAGGTGCCGACGATGTTCGACGCGCGGATGGAGCGCTACGCCGAGCGCGGCGGGGTGCAGGTCCTCGCGCTGCCCTACGAGGGCGACCAGGTCGAGATGCTCGTCTTGCTGCCCGCGCGCGGCGGCCTGCCGGCGCTCGAGCGGGCGCTCGACGAGGCGTGGCTGCGCGGGGCCGCCGGTGCCCTCGCGATGCGCCAGGTCGAGATCTTCCTGCCGCGCCTCGACCTCGAGGCCCGGCTCGACCTCACCCCGGTCCTCGGCTCGCGCGGCATGGGCGTGGCGTTCTCCCCGGGCGCGGACTTCACGCCGGTCACCCGCGCCGAGCCGCTGCAGGTCTCCGCCGCCGTCCAGCGCGCGGTGCTGCGGATGAACGAGACCGAGACCGAGGCCGCGGCCGCGACCGGCATCACCGCCCGGGTGACCGCCGCCCCGCCGGAGGACCCGGTGCGCTTCCGGGCCGACCGCCCCTTCCTGATCGTGATGCGCCACCGGCCCACCGGCGCCGTGCTCTTCCTCGGCCGCATGGCCGGGCTACCCTGACCCCGACCCCCCGGCGAGGAAGGAGCCCGGTTGCCCACGCTCACATTCGACGTCCCCGAGATCTCCTGCGGCCACTGCAAGAGCGCCATCGAGTCCGAGGTCGCCGGGGTGCCCGGGGTCGCACGGGTCGAGGTCGACATCGAGGGACGCACCGTGCGGGTCGAGGGGTCGGCGGACGCGGGGGCGGTGGTCGCGGCCATCGAGGAGGCCGGCTACGACGTGGCGGGTCCGGCGACCTGACCCGTCCCGGGCCCGGCGCCGGTAGGCTGCCCCGCCGATGAGCGACGCCTACCTCGGCCGCGGCGGACGGCTCGCCGGCGGCCCCGCCCCCGAGCTGGTCGCGGCCGGCTACGCCCACGAGGTCGCGGCCGGGCCGCGCCTGGCCCGCGGCCTCTCGCTCTCGGACATCGCCCATGCGGTGGCGCTGGCCGAGACCGGCGCCATCCCCGGCGACCAGGCCCGGGCGCTCCTGGCCGGGCTGCTCGCCCTGCACGAGATCCCGGGCGAGGCGTTCCCCTGGGACCCGCGGCTGGGGGACGCCTTCAACTCCCGCGAGCACGAGCTGCGGGAGCGGGTGGGGACCGCCGCCGCGGGCTGGCTCTCGGCGGGCCGCCCGCGCCGGGAGGCGTTCCGGGTGGGCCTCCGCCTGGTGGCCCGCGACGGGGTGGTCGCGCTCCACGACGCGGTGGTCGACCTGGCCGAGGCGCTGGTCGCGCACGCCGACCGGCACGCCGGGGACCTGGCCGCCGACTACACCTACCTCCAGCCGGCCCAGCCCACCACGCTCGGCCACCTCATGCTGGCCTACGCCTACCCGGCCCTCCGCGACGCCGAGCGCCTGCGCCGCGCACACGCGTTCCTCGACGCCTCGGTGGCGGGGGCGGGCGGGAGCGCCGGGTCGCGCTGGCCGCTGGACCGCGACCGCCTGGCCGCGCTGCTCGGCTGTCCCGACGTCGTCACGCACGTCAAGGACGCCATGTGGCAGCACGACGGCTACGTCGAGCTGCTCGCCGCGGTCGCCACCCTCGCCACCCACCAGTCGCAGATCGGCCAGGACCTGGAGATCATGGTGAGCCAGGAGTTCGCCCTGGCCGAGCTCGCCGACGAGCACTCGCGGGCGAGCGCCCTCATGCCGCAGAAGCGCAATCCCTACGCGCTGGCGGTCATCCGGTCGACCGCCGGCACGGTGAGCGGCGACCTCGCCGGCCTGCTCGTCGCGCTGCACACCGGATCGGCCCGCACCGACCACTTCCACGTCCTGAACGGCATGGTGCCCCGGGTGCTGGACGAGGCCGGGGCGTCGGCGCGCCTGTGCGCGGCCGTGGTGGCGGGGATGCGCCTGGACCCCGAGCGGGCCGCCCGCGTCGCCCGCGAGGCCTTCGTCACCGCCGCCGACGTGGCCGACCTCACCGCCCAGCGCTGCGGCATGGACTACCGCACCGCCCACAAGGTGGTCGGCCGGGCGGTGCGCGACCTGGTGGAGTCCGGTCGCGGGGTGGCCGACCTGACCAGCGAGGTGCTCGCCGACGCGGCCGAGGCGGTGACCGGAGATCGCGTGGCCCTCGACGCCGCGGGCCTCGCCGAGGCACTCGACCCGGCCGCCGCGGTGGCCTCGCGCCGGCAGCGCGGGTCGGCCGCGCCGGGTGAGGTGGAGCCGATGATCGACGACTGCCGCGCCCAGATCGCCGCCGCGCGGCGGTGGGGGGTCCGCACCGCCGACCGTGCCCGGGACGCCGAGCACGACCTGCTCGCCCTCGCCCGGGAGATCGCCGCCGGCGGCTGACGCTACGGCGCCGCGGGCTCCGGATCCGGCAGCCGCCTGACCTCCACCCGGGCCGCATAGCGGCCGAGCAGGCGCAGCAGCGCCATCCCGATGGCGAGCGAGAAGACGACGTTGCCGACCGCGTGGGCCACGTCGAACCACGCGCTCGCGGTCGAGGCGACCAGGAACGCGCTCCAGCTCACCTCGGGCCCGAAGGTGGCCAGGAACCACACGTTCATCGCCCAGCCGAAGGCCAGGCCCCAGGCCGCGGTGACCGCGACGAGGCCCCAGGGCCGGGTCACCACCGCGCGCAGCAGCGCGCCCGAGGCCCCGGCGAGCCCCCAGAGCACCATCTGCGCCGGGGTCCACGGCCCCTGGCCCAGGAACGCGTTGGAGATCAGCGCGGCCGCCGCGCCCACGGCCATGCCCGCCCGCGCCCCCAGCGCGGCGCCGGCCACCACGCAGATCGTGGTCACCGGCTTGACGCTCGGGATCGGCGCGAACAGCACCCGGCCGGCCGCGGCGGCGGCCCCCAGGGTGGCCACCAGGGCCACCATCCGCACCCCGCCCGGGCCGCGCTCCCAGGCGACCAGGCCGAGCAGCAGCACGGCGGCGGCCGAGAGCACGATGGTGGCCGCCGGGCTCAGATCGGCCGCCCCTCGCGCATCTCCAGGTGCCGGTCGGCGCAGGCGGCGGCGAACGCGCGGTCGTGCGTCGCCACCAGCACCGCGGCCCCGGATGCCGCCCGGGCCCGCAGGAGCGCGGCGAGCGCGGCCCGGCGGCGGGGATCCATGCCCCGGGTCGGCTCATCCAGCAGGATCACCGCCGGATCGGCCACGAGCACGGCGGCCAGGGCGACGCGCTCGCGCTCGCCCACCGACAGGTCCCCGGGGTGGCGCCCGGCGAGCGCGGCGACCTCCAGGTCGGCCATCGCCGCCGCCGCCCGGCCCGGGCGCTCGGCGGGCGGCACGCCGGTCGCGCCGAGCGCGAGGGCCACCTCGTCCTCCACCCGCTCGCACAGCAGATGGCGGCCGGGGTCCTGGGGGACCAGGGCGACCGTGGGGAATCGCCGCTCGGCCGGCAGGCCGGTCAGGTCGCGGTCGCCGGCCCGAACCCGCCCCGCCCGCACCGCATGGATGCCCGCGAGCGCGCGGAGCAGGGTGGACTTGCCGCTCCCGTTCGGGCCCGAGAGCGCGGTCACCGTCCCCGCGGCGAGGGTGAGCGACGCCCCGTCCACCACGTCGCAGGGGCCGTAGCCGGCCCGGATGCGCTCGGCGGTCAGGGCGGGCAGCCCGGGCCGGACCGGGGCCGGCGGCACCGGGACGGGCGGTGGGGCGGGTTCGGCGACCAGGCCCTCGCGCACCGCGATCCGCCGGTCGGCCACCTCGCGCAGCCCCTCGCTGCGGTGCTCGGCCACCACCACCGCGACCCCCTCCGCGTCGGCCACCTCGCGCAGCAGCGCGGCCAGGTGCGCCGCGGCCGCGGGGTCGAGCTGCGAGGTGGGCTCGTCCAGCAGGAGCAGGGCGGGCCGGCGGGCGAGGACGCCGGCGATGGCCACCCGCTGCCGCTCCCCGGCCGAGAGCGTCGCGATCGCCCGCCCGGCCAGGTGCCCGGCCCCGGCCTGCTCGAGCGCCCGGGCCACCTCGCCGGGGATCGCCCCGGCGCTCAGCCCGGCGTTCTGCAGGCCGAAGGCGACGTCGCGGTCGACCGTGCCCATGACCGCCTGGGCCTCGGGGTCCTGGAAGACCATCCCGGCCACCCGGCTCGCCGCGGCCGGGCCGGCGTCGGTCACGTCGACCCCGGCCACCTCGGCCCGCCCCCCGATCGTCCCGCCGTGGAAGTGCGGCACCAGCCCGGCCAGCGCGCGCAGGAGGGTGCTCTTGCCGCCCCCGGACGGGCCCTCGACCAGGAGCACCTCGCCGGCGCGCACGTCCAGGTCGACGCCCCGCAGCGCCTCGCCGCGGCCCGCCCCGTAGGCGAAGCGCAGCCCGCGCACGCGCGCCACCACGTCACCGGTCGGGCGCCGCCCCGGGGCGGTCCCCGGATAGGCCCTGGTCTGCACCGTCACCTCGGTCCTCGGAGGTCGTCTGGTGCCCGGGCGGAGGCAGGTCTCCTGGCTTCCGATCTCAGCGCCGCCGCGCCTTCCCGGGGTCCCCCCCAGTGGCCGGCTCCTCGCCCGGCGGCGGCGCTCCCGGATCACAGTGGCGGGACCGCGCCGGACTCACACCGGCTTCCCTCGAGGACCCCGCGGGGTCACCACCGCCCGAAGCCCGGCGAGGCTATCAGGCGGGGCCCACGCGCCCCCGGGTCAGCCCTGGGAGATCGCCCGGGCGAGGTCGAGGTCGCTGATGACCCCCGCGGGGCGGCCGCTCGCGGGGTCGACCACCACCAGGTGGCTCGAGCGGTACTCGGCCATGAGCTGGGCGGCGCGGTCCAGGCGGGCGCCCGGGTCGATCGTGACCACGGGGCTCGCGGCGACCGAGCCCGCCGACTGCGCCGCAGGGTCGGTCTGGGCGGCGGCGACCAGGTCGAGCGCGGTGAGCACGCCCCACACCTCGCCGGCCGACCCCTGGTCGAAGACCACCACCGAGTGCACGCGATGCTCGGCCATGAGGGCCGCGACGTCGGCGAGGGATGCCTCGGGCGGGCAGGAGAGCACCCCCTCGTGCATGACCTCGCCCACGGTGGCGCGGACGAACGGGTGGGCGGTGGCGGGATCGATGTTCGGGCTCATGCGGGAAGGGTAGTCCCGCGACCGGCCCGGGGGACCTCCCGGCCGGGCCCGGAGCGGGCGCCGGGCGGCGCGCGGGACGATGATCCCCCCGTCGCCCGACCCAGGAGGCCCGAATGTCCCGCGTCCGTGTCCGCGCCGTCGCCGTCCCCGTCGCCCTGGCCGCCCTCGCCCTCGGCGCCGCCGCCTGCGGGGGGTCCGACGAGGAGCCCGCCACCACCCAGGGGATCACGGTCACCGAGACGGCGCCGGCGTCCACGGTGACGGTGGAGCGCACCGAGACCGACGCCGTCACGGTCACCGAGGAGCGGACCGAGACCGCGGAGCGCACGGCGACCGAGGAGCGGACCGAGACGGTCGCCCCCACCACCGCGGCCCCGGCGGGGATCGGGGTGGGGACCGTGCAGTCGCTCGCCGAGCCCCTGATCGACGAGGCCGAGGCGCTGGCCGACGCCGCGGGGTCGGCGGCGGCCGGGGGCGCGGTGGCCCGCCGCGCGGCGGCGGCCCGGGCCGAGGCCGGCGCGGCGGCCGTGCAGCAGGTCGCCGACCGCCTGGGCGCCGCCCAGGTCGACCCGCAGATCGCCGCCCAGGTCGAGGCGCTCACCGAGGCGCTGGACGCGCAGGCCACCGCCACCCAGGAGCTCGCGGACGAGCTCGAGCAGGCCAACGCCACGGCCGCCGGCATCCAGCAGCAGGTCGACGCCCTGGAGGCCGCGGCGACCCAGACCCAGCAGGCCCTCGCCGACGTCCAGGCCGCCGGGCAGGGGTAGCCCCTCGACCGGCGGGACACGCCCTCCCGCACCGACTCGGGCGTGCCCTGATCGAACGGGACACGCCCTCCCGCACCGACTCGGGCGTGCCCTGATCGAACGGGACACGCC
>JALOLS010000054.1 GCA_025455865.1 Thermoleophilia bacterium | reverse complement strand
GGGCCCAGACGCGGTAGGTGATGGCCTGGCAGGTGGCGAGGCCGGCCAGGATCAGCTCGACCGGGTTCGCCCCCGTGTCCGTCCCGCCCAGGATGTCGGGCTCGTCGACCGGGATCTCGTGACCGCGCATGCGCGCGCGGCAGGCCAGGCCCTCGATGACCTCGGCGTCGGCGGCCAGGGTGAGCGCGGCCTGATCCGGTGCGGCGCGCAGGCCGTCGAGGATCTCGGCGGCGGACTTGGGCGTGACGGTCCCCATGGGCATCTCCTCCATCGTGGCGGGGTTTTTCCTTCAATCCCAGAAGGGATTACCGGGAATCTACCCGCCGGCCGCTCCGGGCGCACCGGGACCGCCGCCGCCGACTGCCGGATCGCCGCCTCCAGCACCTCGGGCCCGTCGGCCGCGAGCAGCCCCCGGCGGGCCCCCGCGGCCAGCGCCGCCCGCAGCGCGGCGCCCAGCGGATCGTCCCCGTCGGACAGCACGACGACCGCCGTGCCCGGCGCGTGGCGGCCGATCCGCCGGGTCGCCTCGACCCCCGGGCCGCGCCCGGCGAGATCGACCAGCGCGACGTCGGGCGCCAGCCGGGCGCAGGCGCCGGCCGCCGCCGGGCCGGCGGTCAGGCCGACCACCTCGACGCCGGCGAGGCGGTCCACGACCCGGGCGAGCGCCTGCCGGGCGAGCCGGCGCTCGCCGACGATGAGGACGCGCAGCACCACGGCCTCGATCCTCGCGGCGGCGACCCCCGCCGCCCACCGTGCTTCACCGCGGCCTCGTCGCCCGTTGGTGCCGGTCCGGCCGGTACCAACGGGCGGTCCGGCCCCGGCCCCCCGGGCTGTCAGACTGCCCCGCGTGAGCATGCGGATGCCCTGGGCGCGAGCGTCGGCCCCCGGCGCGCGCCGTGACGCGCGGGCGCCCGCGGTGTCCGCCCGGCCGGTGTCGGTGCGGGGGGCGGTGCTCAAGTTCATGGCCGCCACACTGGTGGCGATGGTCGCGCTCGCGGTCGCGGGACTGGTCGTGCAGCAGCGCCTGGGTGAGCGCGAGGCCATCCACGACGCCAAGCAGTTCGCCACGCTCGCCGGCCGGGGCGTCGTGCAGCCCGCCCTCACCCCCGCGCTCCTCGCCGGCGACGGCGCCGCGATCGACCGGATGGACCGGCTGGTGCGCGCCCGCCTGGGCGACCAGGTGGAGCAGGTCAAGGTCTGGACCGCCGACGGGCGCGTCGTCTACGCGACCGAGCCGCGGCTCATCGGCGGGCGCTTCCCCCTCGACGCCGAGGAGGTCGAGGCCCTCCGCGACGGCCGGGTGGTCGCCGAGCTGTCGGACCTGTCCGGGCCGGAGAACCGCTTCGAGCGCGCCGAGGGGCGCCGGCTGCTCGAGGTCTACTTCCCGCTCCGGGCGACCGACGGCACCCCGCTGCTCTTCGAGATCTACCAGCAGTACGACTCGATCACCTCGACGGGGCGACGGCTGTGGATCTCGTTCATGCCCCCGCTCCTGGGCGGCCTGGCGCTGCTGTGGCTCGTCGGCGTGCCGCTCGCCTGGTCCCTCGCCCGGCAGCTGCGCGCGAGCCAGGAGGAGCGGGAGCGGCTGCTCCAGCAGGCCATCGCGTCGTCCGACCTCGAGCGCAGGCGCATCGCCGCGGACCTGCACGACGGCGTGGTCCAGCACCTGGCGGGCACCGCCTACGGGCTCGCGGCGGCGGCGGGCGAGGTCCGGACCGCGCCGCCCGAGCAGACCGAGCAGGCCCTGGACGAGGCCACCGAGGGCGTGCGCCAGAGCATCCGCCACCTGCGGTCGCTGATCGTCGAGATCCACCCGCCGAACCTGCGCGCGTCGGGCCTGGCGGCGGCGCTGCCGGATCTGGTCGCCCCGCTGGCCGCGCGCGGCGTCCAGGCCCGGATCGAGGTGGAGCCGGGGCTGCGCCTGGGCGAGGAGGCCGAGGGCCTCCTGTTCCGGGGCGCCCAGGAGGCCATCCGCAACGTGCTCGCCCACTCCGACGCCCGGTCGGTCGACATCACCGTGCGGGGCGAGGGCGGGGTGGCCCGCCTGGTCGTGGCCGACGACGGCCGCGGGATCGACGCCGCCGAGCACGCCCGGCGGCGGGGGGAGGGCCACCTGGGCCTGGAGCTGCTCGACCAGCTCGCGCAGGCGATGGGGGGGCGCCTGGAGATCGCGCCCGGGCGCGACGCCGGGACGGTGCTCACCCTTGAGGTCCCCACCGGGGCCTGAGGGCCGGTCAGCCCTCGGCCGCGGCGCCCAGCGGCCGCGCGCGGGGCACGACCGCGAGCAGCGGGATCAGCGCGAGCGCGAGCGCGGCCGCCAGGAGCCCGAGCGCCGCGAAGCCCTGCGACGCCTCGACCACGCCGCTCCCGAGCGCGCCGGCGGCCCCCGCCAGGGCGACCCCGACGTCGGCGAGCCCCTGGACCCGGGCCCGCCGCGCGACCGCCACGGCGTCGGTGAGCAGCGCGGTGGCGCCCACCACGCACAGGTTCCACCCGAGGCCGAGCAGGATGAGCGCCCCCGCGAGCGCGGCGGCGGAGTCATCCGGGGCCGCCGCGGCGGCGAGGCCGGCGAGCGCCAGGATGAGGGTCCCCGCCGCGATCGCGACCCGCCGTCCGTGACGGTCGGCGATGCGGCCGCTCAGGGGCGACGGCAGGAACATGGCCCCGATGTGCAGGGAGATCACCAGGCCCGCGGCGCTCACGGACTGCCCGTGCTCGCGCATGTGGACGGGGGTGAGGGTCATGACCCCGAGCATCACGCCCTGGGCGACCAGGAGCACGACCCCGGCGACCAGCGCGTTGCGCCGGGACGGGTCCTCGCGCCCGGCACCGGCGCCGCGCCCGGCGGCCGGCTCGCCCGCCGCGGCCGCGGCCCGGGCCACCAGCAGCGGATCGGGGCGCAGGAGCGCGAACACCAGGCCCGCCGCCACCGCGTAGGAGACGGCCGCGACCAGGAACGGCCCGGCCAGCGACGGCACCCCGATCGCCTCCCCGAGCCGGCCCGAGGGCCCGACGAGGTTCGGGCCCACCACGGCGCCGAGCGTCGTCGCGACGAGCACGGTGCTGATCGCCCGGCCGCGGGCGTCGCCGGTCGCGAGGTCCGCTCCGGCGTACCGGGCCAGCAGGGTGGTCGCCACGCCCGCGCCGTAGACGAAGAGCGCGACCAGGAGCAGGGCGACGCTCCCGGTGACCGCCGCCAGGACCGTCCCCGCGCCGCCCAGCGCGCCGGCGGCGTAGCCGGCCGACAGGCCGACGCGCCGGCCGCGGGCCTGGGCGGCCTCGGCCACCGCGAGGGCCGCGACCGCCGAGCCCATCGTGTAGACGCCGGCCGGCAGGCCGGACCAGCCCTCGCCGATCATGTCCTCGCCGAGGAGCGCGCCGACGGTGATCCCGGCGGTGAAGCCGACGGCGCTCACGACCTGCGAGGCGACCAGCACCCGGATCGTGCGCCGCTGCACCCGGGCGCGGCAGGCCGGATCGGTCACGGCGGCGGCGCGGGCGTCCGGACGCACCGGGCAACGATAGCCCCGCGGGCGCGGGCGTCCGGGCCCCGGCGGGCCTCGCGACGGCCGCGCTACTCCGGCGGGGCCCGCCCGCCGATAGAGGGGGTGGAACCTGAGCCGGGGGAGGAACGACCCATGGCAGCCACCACGGATCGCACGGACGCGATCGAGCTCCTGCACGACCACTACGCACGCCTGTGCGCCCGCGACCGGGACCTGCGCGAGGCGGGGGCGCCCGAGGCGCTGCACCTGCACACGCTGGCCTGGGACGCCGAGCGCATGGCCGCCCTGTCCTTCGCGCTGGGTCACGGCGCCGGGGAGGTGCGGGGCCACCTGGAGGCCTGCGCGGCCGCCGCCCGGGGAGCCCTGGAGCGCGACCGGGTGCTGACCGGGCGCCAGGCCCTCGGGTACACCGCGGTGGCGGTGACCCTGGACGACGCCGCCCTGCTGCGGCTGATCCGGCGCGCCCGGGTCACCGGCACCGGCGCCGCCGACCGCGCCCGCGCGCTCGACGCGCACCTGGCCCTCGCGCTGGGCGAGGCCGCCGGCAGCGGGCGCGAGGACGCCGAGGAGCGCCTGCGCGCCTCGCGGGCGCTGGTCAACGGCGACGCCCGCGGGGACGACATGCGCCTGCTGGCCGCGGTCGTGGCCGCCGCGCCGGCCGAGTGCGCCGGGGCCCTCGCCGCGCGGGAGGACCGGCGGCGGGCCGAGCAGGGCGCGGCCGTGCGCCTGGACCTGGTGGGCCTGGCCATCCTGGCGCTCGCCCGCCGGCAGGGCCTGGCGCTCACCGCCGCCGGCCCGGCGGTGCCCGCCGACCTGGTGCCCGCCGTCGCCGCGGTGACGCCGCCGGCCGCGGTGCGCCCGGTGCTCGCGGCCGCGGCGGCCCCGGCCGGCGCCCGCCGCCGCCGGGGGCTCTTCCGCCACCGTCCCGCGACGGTCTCCGTCGGCGCCGAGGCCCCCGCCGCCCAGCGCGTGCGCTGAGCGCCGCTGGCGCTCCCCCCGCGACCCCCGCCCCGACCTCCCCCCGGGGCGGGGGCCCCGCGTTCCCGGCTTTCCCTGGTGAGATGGTGGGGAAGCTGGTATTTTGCCGCTCCGCACCGGACGACCCCGACGGATGGGAGCCTGATGAGCGCGAGCGCGTGGAGGGAGCGGCTGGACGGCCTGATGGCGCCGGACCTGGCCGAGGAGATCGACCTCTTCGAGGCCCAGATGGAGATGCGCCGCCAGGGCCGGATGGAGGACCGCGTCTTCGCCGAGACCCGCCTGCGCCGCGGTGCCTACGGCCAGCGCTACGACAACGGCCACCGCCACGACGGGGTCGCCTCGCGCCGGATCGCCTTCCCGAGCGGGGACCTCACCAAGGGTCCCGAGACCCTCTGGGACGCCCCCGGGATGCTCCGCATCAAGATCCCCTGGGGCGGCGTGACCCCGCACCAGCTCGAGGTGCTGGCCGAGCTGGCCGAGGAGTACGCCGACTGCATCCTGCACATCACCACCCGGCAGGACGTCCAGCTCCACTTCATCCACCTGGACGACTCGCCGACGATCATGCGCCGGCTCGCCGCGGTGGGGATCACCACCCGCGAGGCGTGCGGCAACGGGGTGCGCAACCTCACCGCCTGCCCCCTGGCCGGGGTCTGCCGGGGCGAGGCGTTCGACGTGACCGCCTACGCCGACGCGCTCTTCCGCTTCCTGCTCGGCCACCCGGACTGCCAGGACTTCGGCCGCAAGTTCAAGATCGCCTTCTCCGGGTGCGAGACCGAGGCCTGCGGGCTGGTGATGCTGCACGACTTCGGGGCCATCGCCCGGAGCCGGGTGGTGGACGGCGAGGAGCGGCGCTCGTTCGACGTGTACGTGGGCGGCGGCCTCGGGACCACCCCGCACCAGGCCAAGCTGCTGGCGGAGGATCTGCCGGTCGAGGAGCTCCTGCCCTGGACCCAGGCCGTGGCCCGGGTCTTCGCCCGCCTGGGCGAGAAGCAGAACCGCAACCGGGCGCGGATCAAGTTCCTGGTCGCCAAGCTCGGCATCGAGGAGTTCCGCCGGCTGGTGGCCGAGGAGCGCGCGGTCCTGCCGCACGACGACCGCTGGACCTCCTTCCTGCCCCAGGTGCCGCGCTTCGCCGAGGCGCCCGCCCGGCCGCTCGGCGCCGGCGAGGCGGCCGCGGCCGCGGACGGCGATCCGGTGCTCGCGCGCTGGCTCGAGGGCAACGTGTACCGCCAGCGCCAGCCCGGCTACGCCGTGGTCCACGTGGCGCTCCCGCTCGGGGACATCTCCTCCGACCAGACCCGCGCCCTGGCCGACATCGCCCGCCGCTACGTGGGCGACACGGTGCGCACCACGGTGGAGCAGAACATCGTGCTGCGGTGGGTGCGCGAGAGCGACCTGCCCGCCCTGCACGCCGACCTGGTCGCGGCCGGGCTCGGCGACGCGTCGGCCAACACGATCGTCGACGTGACCGCCTGCCCGGGCACCGACACCTGCAAGCTCGGCATCAGCGCCTCCCGGGGGCTGGCCGGCGAGCTGCGCACCCGGCTGGCCGCCACCGCCTGGGAGCTCGACGAGAGCGTGCGGGGGCTCAGGATCAAGGTGAGCGGCTGCTTCAACTCCTGCGGCCAGCACCACGTGGCCGACATCGGCTTCTTCGGCAACTCACGGAAGGTCGGCGGGCGCGCAGTGCCCCACTTCCAGGTGGTGCTGGGCGGCCGCTGGCGCGAGAACGCCGGCTCCTACGGCCTGGCCATCGGTGCCGTGCCGTCCCGCCGGGTGCCGGAGGTGGTGGACCGCATCACCTCCCGCTACGTCGCGGACCGGCAGGGCGAGGAGAGCTTCCAGGACTTCATCGCCCGCCTCGGCAAGCGTGAGCTGGCCGGCCTGCTGGCCGATCTCAAGACGATCCCGAGCTACGAGGAGGACCCGTCCCTCTTCAGCGACTGGGGCGACCCGCGGGAGTTCTCGATGGGTGACATCGGGATCGGCGAGTGCGCCGGCGAGGTGGTGAGCCTGACCGAGCTCGAGCTCTCCCAGGCCGAGAGCATCGCCTTCGAGGCCCAGCTCGCGCTGGAGGAGGGCGAGCCGGCCCGGGCCGACGAGCTGGCCTACCGGGCCATGCTCGCGGCCGCGCGCGCCCTGGTGCGCACCGAGTGGCTCGACGCCCCCGACGTGCCGGAGGTGACCGTCCGCGAGTTCCGCACGCGCTTCGTCGACACGAAGCTCTTCTACGACCGCTTCGCGCACGGCAAGTTCGCCCGGCCGCTCTTCGAGCGCCACGAGCGCGCCGTGGACGGCGGGGGGGCGGTGGACGGGGAGGACGCCCGCGCCATCGTGGAGGAGGCGCAGCTGTTCATCGACGCCGCCCACCAGTGCCAGATCAAGGTCGCCGGCCAGGCCCTGCAGCCGGTCGCCCAGTGAGCCGGGAGGACACCCACGTGGAGCCGAACCGCATCGCCGTCCGCATCGAGCTGGCCCAGCCGGCCGCCCTCGACCCCGAGGACCTCGTCCCGGTGTTCCATGGGTGGATCCGCCGCGGCGCCCTGGAGGGGGTGCTCATCGACGTGGCCCGCTACGGCCACGTGCACCACGGCCCGGGGATCCTCCTGATCGGGCACGAGGCGGACCACGCCATCGACCTCGCCGGCGGCCGTCCGTCGCTCCTGGTGACCACCAAGCGTGGCCTGGATGGCACCGCGGCCGACCGGTTGCGCGCCGCCGTCGCCCGGGCGCTCGCCACCGCCGCCGCGCTCGAGGCCGAGCCGGCGCTCGGCGGGCGCGGCCGGGTGCGGGCCGACGCGGTCACCCTGCGCGTGCTCGACCGCCTCGCGGCGCCGAACGAGGCCGCCACCCTCGCCGCCCTGGGCGACGACCTCGAGGCGCTCGCCGGCGACCTGTGGCCCGACCAGGAGGCCGGGGTCCAGTGGCTGGACGAGGATCCCCGCGCGCCGTTCGCGGTGCGGCTCTCGGTGGCGTCCGACCCGGGCGTGGCCGTGGTGGCCGCGTCCCTCCATGAGGCCGGCGCCGCGGTCGCCTGACCGCGGCCATCCGTTTGCATGCCCGACTGCACCGTTCGGGGATACAAACGTCGTGGTGGCGCTTGGCGGATACAGACCGGTCTGTATAATCCCGCTACCGGCCCCCTCGGTATCGTCGGGGGGTCACCGGGGACAACACGAGGTCGACGCGCGGGCCCTCTGGGGAGTGGGGGGAGGTCCCGCGCTCGACTCGTTCCGGTGGTCTGAGCGTACGCCCCACGCGGCGCCGTCACGCCGGGAACCGTGGGCAACCATCGAGGAGACCGGTCCGTCATGACCACCACCGATGCTCCGTCCGGGAGCCTCATGATCAAGCCCGACGCCCAGTGGGACGTGCTCCTGCGCCGGGTGACGTCCCTGCTGCCCGAGGCGTTCGACGCCGACGGGCACGTCTTGAACCTCATCGGCGGCGAGTGGGGCCACCCCGGCCATCCCAAGCCGTTCCTCTCGCCGGTCGACGGCACCACGCTCGGGCGCTACCCGATGGTGGACCTGGACACGGCCCGGAACGCCGTGCGGGCGGCGGCCGAGGAGGGCAAGGCCTGGGGCCGGGTCGACCTGGACACCCGGCGGGAGCGCGTCGCAGCAGCCGTGGCCGAGCTCCGTGAGCACCGCGAGCTGCTCGCCTACCTCCTGGTGTGGGACATCGGCAAGCCCTACCGGCAGTCGCTGGTGGAGGTGGACCGCACGGTCGACGGGGTCGACTGGTACGTCGGGCAGATCGAGCGGATGATGAAGGGGCGCAGGCCCCTGGGGCTCGTCAGCAACATCGCCTCGTGGAACTACCCCCTGTCGGTGCTGGTCCACGCGGTGCTGGTCCAGGTGCTCGCCGGCAACGCGGTCATCGCCAAGACCCCCTCCGACGGGGGCCTGTTCTCGCTCACCCTGTCGTTCGGGATCATGCGCCGGCACGGGCTCCCGGTGTCGCTCGTCTCCGGCTCCGGCGGCCGCCTGGCCGACGCCCTGGTGCGCAGCGACGCGGTCGACTGCCTGGCCTTCGTCGGCGGCAAGTCCAGCGGCCGCGACATCGCCGCGAGCCTGTTCGACCGCGACCGGCGCTACGCCCTGGAGATGGAGGGCGTGAACGCGTACGGCGTCTGGGACTACTCCGACTGGGACAGCCTGCGGTCCCAGATCCGCAAGGGCTTCGAGTACGGCAAGCAGCGGTGCACCGCCTACATCCGCTGGGTGGTGGAGCGGGAGATCTTCCCGCAGTTCCTGGACACCTACCTCTCGGTGGCCCGCAACCTGACCTACGGCCACCCGCTCCTGGTGGAGAACCCCGGCGACGACCCGCCGGACGTGGACTTCGGGCCCCTGATCAACGCGGCGAAGTGCGAGGAGCTGCGGGTCCACTACTCGGAGGCGGTCTCCAAGGGCGCGGTCATGCTCTACCGCGGCCGCTACGACGAGTCGCGGTTCCTGCCCGACCAGGACACCTCGGCCTACTTCCGCCCCGCCGCCCTGCTGGGCGTGCCGCGCAACTCGTTCCTGTACCACAACGAGCCGTTCGGCCCGCTCGACACCTTCGTGGTCGTCGACCGCGTGGAGGAGCTCATCGCCGAGATGAACGTCTCCAACGGCGCCCTGGTCGCCTCGGTCGCCACCGACGACGAGCGGCTGGCCAAGCGGGTGTCGGGCGAGCTCCGGGCGTTCAAGGTGGGCGTGAACAAGGTCCGCTCGCGGGGCGACAAGGACGAGGCCTTCGGAGGGGTCGGCGAGTCCTGGCGCGGCTGCTTCGTGGGCGGTGCGCACCTGGTCCGCGCGGTCACCGCCGGCCCCGAGGGCGAGCGGCTCGCCGGGAACTTCCCCGACTACACGCTGCTGCCCGAGGAGCGCTAGCCGGGACCTGAGCGGGGCGCGTCGCCGGCGCGCCCCGCGGCCGGCCCACCGGCGGACGGACGGGGACGATCCGCCCCGCCCGAGTGGGCCCACCGGACCCCGGGGGACCGGTGGCCGGGGGTTGGCAGCCTCGTCTTTTCTTCCCATACTGTCTGGAGAAATATCTCCAGCGACCGACCGGGGGAGGATCGGCGATGACGTCTCCAGCGTGGGGCCCTGAGGGCCCGTCCGGACGCCGACGACATCGCGTGGCCATCGCGCTCGCGGTCACGCTGCTGGGGCTCGCCGGTGTGGCCGCCGGGTGCGGGGGCGGCGACGACGAGAGCTCGAGCACGCCGAGCACGACGGCGGCGGAGACGGCTCCGGCGCCCGCTCCGGCCCCCGAGCCCGCTCCGGCGCCGGCACCGCCGCCGCCCGAGGGCGTCGCGCTCGACGACGCGCAGTTCGACCAGGCCTCGACGATCTTCTTCCGTCAGTGCGCCGGGTGCCACGGCACCCTGCGGGCCGGCGCCACCGGGCCGCCCCTGGACCCCGCGACGATGCAGCAGCGGGGCACCCCGGTGATCGAGGCGATCGTCCAGAACGGCCTTCCGGGCGGGATGCCGCCCTGGGGCAAGGCCGGGTTCCTCTCGCCCGAGGAAGTCAAGCTGATGGCCCGGTACCTGCAGATGGAGGTCGCCGAGCCGCCCCAGCTCACCCTCGAGGAGATCCGTGAGAGCTGGAAGGTCGAGGTGCCGGTGGACGAGCGGCCGACCAGCCCGCAGACCGACCGCGACTGGAAGAACTACATCGGCGTGATCCTGCGCGACGCCGGCAAGGTCGCCATCTTCGACGCCGACACCAAGGAGCGGGTGGCGCTGGTCAACACCGGCTACGCGGTGCACATCCTGCGCTCCAGCGCGACCGGCCGGTACTTCTACGCGATCGGCCGCGACGGCAAGGTCACCCTGATCGACCTCTGGTACGAGACCCCGAAGGCGGTCGCCGAGGTCAAGGGGTGCATCGACGCCCGCAGCGTCGAGTCGAGCAAGTACGAGGGGTTCGAGGACCGCTACCTGATCGAGGGCTGCTACTGGCCGCTGCAGCTGGTCGTGTTCGACGGCCTCACGCTCGAGCCGAAGGCGCTCAAGACCTACCCGACCGACTCGCTCGACGGGGGCGAGCCGCTCAAGGAGGTGCGGATCGCGGCGATCATCGCCAACCCGAACGCCCCGGAGTGGGTCGTGGCGCTCAAGGAGTCCGGGTACATCGCGCTGGTGGACTACTCCAAGGACGACTTCCCGATCTCCAAGACGATCCCGGCCCAGCGCTTCCTGCACGACGGCGGCCTCGACCGGACCGGGCGGTACTTCGCGATCGCCGCGAACGACCGCAACCAGATCGTCGTGGTCGACCTGAAGGAGGGGAAGCGGGTCGCCCGGATCGACACCGGGATCAAGCCGCACCCCGGCCGCGGGGCGAACTGGAAGGACCCCAAGTACGGCTGGGTGATGGCCACCACCCACATCGGCGAGGGCAAGATGACCATCTACGGCGCCGACCCCGAGGGCCGGCCCGAGTACGCCTGGAAGGTCGTGCGCGAGGTCAAGCTCCCCTCGTCGGGCACCCTCTTCGTGAAGACGCACCCGCGCTCGCCCTGGGTCTGGACCGACGCCACGGTCAGCACCGACCCGAAGGCCGCGCGCACGGTCTGCGTCTACTCCAAGGCGAAGGGCAAGCTCGAGAAGTGCTTCCCGATCAGCACCTACGGCCGGGCCACGCACTTCGAGTACAACCGCCAGGGGACCCAGGTCTGGGTCTCCAACTGGGACAACAAGGGTGAGCTGGTGGTCTACGACGACCGCACCCTGAAGGTGATCAAGCGCATCAGCGCCCCGTGGCTGCGGACGCCGACGGGCAAGTTCAACGTCACCAACACCGCGGAGGACGTCTACTGAGCCGCCGGGGCCGGGCGCACAGGTGCGCCCGGCCCCCCCGCTCAGAGCCCCGCGAGGGCGCGGCGGGCCGCCGCCAGGCAGCGTGCGCGGTCGGCCGGGCGCGCACGGATCCGCACCGAGACGGTGCCGGTCGCGTCGTACACCGCGTCGGTGACCAGCGGCGCGTGGGCGCCGGCCGTGATCCCGGCCACGGCACAGGTGGGCCCCCCGCGGGGGAGCACGAGCCCCCCGCGGAACCAGTAGCGACCGGGGTGGTCGGCACGGGCGCGGCGGGCGCCGTGGGCGAGCCGGTGCGCCTCGACGCGGTCCGCCGCCGACGGGGCGGGCGGGGGCGGGGGGGCGGCGGCCTCGGGGCCGCCGCACGCGGCGGCGCCCACCGCCAGGGCGGCGAGCGCGCAGGCGATGGGCGCTCGGCGGGTCATCCCTCCGGCCACGGTAGCGCCCGCCGGGCGGTGACGAACGCCACCGGACCGGGCCCGGGCGGGGTCGGGGCGGGACGGTCGACGAGGTACGATCACCGTCTGGTGGCCGACATCACGCTGCTGAGCTTCCCGGTGGCATTCGCGGCGGGGTTCGTCTCGTTCGCGTCGCCGTGCGTGCTGGCCCTGGTGCCGGGCTACCTGTCGTTCGTGAGCGGGGTGCCGGCCGACCAGATCGAGTCCCGGTCCCGCGCGGTGCTCTGGCCGACGCTCGCGTTCGTGGCCGGCTTCTCGGCCATGTTCACCCTGTTCGGGGCGAGCGCGGCCCTGCTCGGCCAGTCGCTCGCCACCCAGCGCGACACCCTGAACCTGATCGCCGGGGCGCTCCTGATCGGGATGGGCGTGGCGATGATCGCCCTGCCGCGGGCCGGGCTCATGCAGCAGGACCGCCACGTGCGCTTCTCGCGCCGGCCCACCACCCTGCTGGGGGCGGGGCTCGTCGGGGCCGCGTTCGCCGCCGGCTGGACCCCCTGCATCGGGCCCATCCTCGGGAGCATCCTCACCTACGCGGCGCCCACGGGCTCGCCCGCCCTCGGGGCCACCCTGCTCTTCACCTACTCGATGGGCCTCGCGGTGCCGTTCCTGCTCGCCGGGCTCTTCATGACCCGGACGCTCTCCACCGTGAAGTGGCTCCGGGACCGCTGGCGGCTGGTCAACGTGGCCGGCGCGACCGTCATGGTCGTCCTGGGGCTCATGGTCGCCACCGGCCAGCTCGAGGTCATCAGCCAGCGGCTGTCGGGGATCGGGTTCCAGGGCCTGTGAAGGTCGTCTCGGTCGTGGGCAACCGCCCTCAGTTCGTGAAGGCGGCCCCGCTGTGCCGGGCGCTGCGCGCCCGGGGCGAGGAGATCCTGGTCCACTCCGGCCAGCACTACGACCCCGAGCTCGCCGACCTGTTCTTCGACGAGCTCTCGATCCCCCCGCCCGACCACGCCCTCGGGGTCGGCCCCGGGAGCCCGCTGGAGCAGACCGCGGCGATCATGCTGCGCCTGGAGGGCCTGCTCTCGGTCGAGAAGCCGGACATGGTGCTCGCCTACGGGGACACCACCACGACCATCGCCACCGCGCTCGCGGCCAGCAAGCTCGGGATGCCGCTGGCCCACGTGGAGGCCGGCCTGCGCTCGTTCGACCGCGCCATGCCCGAGGAGCAGAACCGGGTGGTCACCGACCACCTGTCGGCGCTGCTCCTGTGCCCCACCGGCACCGCGGTCGCCAACCTGGCCGGCGAGGGCATCACCGAGGGCGTCCACCAGGTGGGCGACGTGATGTACGACGCCTGCCTGATGTTCGCGCCCCTCGCCCGCCGGCGGGAGGCCCACCGCGCCTGGGAGGTCGAGCCCGGCGAGTACCTGCTGGTCACCGTGCACCGGGCGGCGGCGACCGACACGCGCGCGGCGCTGGAGGACCTGGTGGCGGTCATGGAGGCCCTCGAGCGCCCCGCGGTGTTCCCGGTCCACCCGCGCACGCGCGCGAAGCTCGAGTCGGCCGGACTGTGGGACCGCCTGGGGCGGGTGCCCGGCCTGCGCCTGGCCCCGCCGGTCGGCTACCTGGACTTCACCTCCCTCCTGGTGTCGGCGCGCGCGGTGGTGACCGACTCGGGCGGCGTGCAGAAGGAGGCCTACTTCCAGGGCGTCCCCTGCCTCACGCTGCGCGACACCACCGAGTGGGTGGAGACCGTCGAGGGTGGCTTCAACCGCCTGGTCGGCATGGACCCGGGGGCGGTCCGCGCGGCGCTCGCGGACCTCTCGATGCCGGACGAGCGGCCGGCGTACTACGGCGACGGCCACGCCGCCGAGCGGATCGCGGCGCTCCTGGCCGCCGCCGCGCCCGCCCCCGCGCGGGCCTGACGGCCTCAGCCGGGCAGGCCGCTCGGGGCGGGGGTCCGGTCCGGGTCGGGGCGCGGCTCCTCATAGACCTCCATCCCGGCGTAGCGCGCGAGCAGCGCGTGCGGGCGCAAGAGCAGGAACAGGCGCGAGTCGCGCGCCCGCTCGGCCGCGGCCCAGCGCCGGGCCTCCAGGCGGTCGACGAGCCCGATGCCGAGCCCGATCCCGACCATGAGCCCGGCCATGATCCCGCCGTCGCCCGAGAGCCGGTCGAAGACCAGCAGGACCACGGTGCCCATGAGCACGATGCCCGAGGCCCGGGTGCGCCGCTCACGCCCGTCGGCCAGCGTCTCGTAGACCACCGGGCGGGGCGGGCGGCGCACCGCGCCGAGCGCCCCCAGGCGCGCGCGGCTGATCAGCCCGGCGCCGATCAGCGCGGCGAGGAGGGCCGTCCCGGCCGAGGCGAAGGCCTGGCCCGGCGCGACCGGGCCGTCGAGCAGCCAGGCCACCGTCCAGTAGCAGGCCACCGAGAGCGCGAGCGCGACGGCCGACTGGCCCCGCCACCGCGTCTCGTCGGCCACCCGCACCAGGCGGGGGAGCCCTGCCAGCATGGCGTCGGCCATGCGCCTCCGGTCTGCTCGCGTGCCGGTCGACTAGCATTCTCGCCCGTTGTCCCCGGACGTGCCGCACCCGATCCCCGCCCGTCGCACCCCGACGGCCGCCGCGTGACCGCCGAGGCGCCGCGGATCGGCGTGGTGGGCCTGGGCTACGTGGGCCTGCCGCTGGCGGTCACCTTCGCCGAGGCCGGCGTCCCCGTGCTCGGCCTGGACGCGGTGCAGTCCAAGGTCGACCAGATCAACGCCGGCACCTCCTACATCGAGGACGTGCCCTCGGAGCGGCTGGCCCCGCTGGCGGCCCAGGGCCTGGTGCGCGCCACCACCTCGTGGGACGCGCTCCGCTGGGTGGAGACGGTCATCATCTGCCTGCCCACCCCGCTGAACGAGCACCGCGAGCCGGATCTGTCGGCCGTGCTCGGGGCGGCCGAGTCCCTGGCCCAGCGCCTGCGGCCGGGGCAGCTCGTGGTCCTGGAGAGCACCACCTACCCGGGGACCACCCGGGAGGAGCTCGCGCCGATCCTGGAGCGCTCGGGGCTGCGGGCCGGTCGCGACTTCCACCTGGCGTTCTCGCCCGAGCGCGTCGACCCGGGCCGGGTGGACTGGACCACGGCGACCACCCCGAAGGTGGTCGGGGGCATCACCCCGGAATGCACCGAGCGCACGCTGGAGGTCTACGGGCAGGCGTTCACCACCATGCAGCCGGTCTCGTCGCCCGAGGTGGCGGAGATGACCAAGCTGCTCGAGAACATCTTCCGCAGCGTCAACATCGCCCTGGTCAACGAGCTCGCGATCCTGTGCGACCGCATGGGGGTGAGCGTCTGGGAGGTCATCGACGCGGCGGCGACCAAGCCGTTCGGCTTCATGCCGTTCCGGCCCGGGCCCGGGCTCGGCGGCCACTGCATCCCGATCGACCCCTTCTACCTCACCTGGAAGGCCCGGGAGTTCGACTTCCACACCGAGTTCATCGAGCTCGCGGGGAAGGTCAACTCCCAGATGCCGGCCTTCTGCGTGGGCAAGGTGGCGCGGGCGCTGAACAGCCGCCGCAAGCCCCTGAACGGGTCGCGCGTGCTGCTCATCGGGGTGGCCTACAAGCCCAACGTGAACGACACGCGCGAGAGCCCGGCGCTCAAGATCATCGCCCTGCTGGAGGCCGAGGGGGCCCAGGTGGCCTACCACGACCCCCACGTCCCCTCGCTCGCGCGGCAGGGGCTCGAGAGCGTGGCGCTGGACGCCGGGACGCTGGCCGACGCGGACGTGGCCGTGGTGGTCACCGACCACGCCGGCATCGACTGGGCGGCGGTGGCCCGCGACGCGCCGCTGGTGGTCGACCTGCGCAACGTGGTGCCGCAGACCGACGGGAAGGTGTGGAGGCTGTGAGCGGATCACCGGTGCGGATCGGCGTGGTGGGCATGAGCTACTGGGGCCCCAACCTCGCGCGGAACTTCGACCGGCTCCCCGGCTGCCGGCTGACCTGGGTGTGCGACCTCGACGAGGCGCTGCTCGACCGCCATCGCGACGCCTACCCGCAGGCCCGCTTCACCACCCGCCTGGCCGACCTCCTGGAGGACCCGGACCTCGATGCGGTGGCCATCGCCACCCCGGTGCCGACCCACGCCGCCCTGGGGCTCCAGGTGCTCGAGGCCGGCAAGCACGCGTTCATCGAGAAGCCCATCGCGCTGACCGCCGAGGACGCCCGCCGCGTGGCCGACCTGGCCGAGCAGCGCGGGCTGGTGTGCATGGTCGACCACCTGCTGGTGCTCCACCCCGGCGTGCAGCGGGTCAAGGCGCTGATCGACGACGGCAGCCTCGGGCAGGTCTACTACCTGTACGGGAACCGGCAGAACCTCGGCATCGTGCGCCCCGACGAGAACGCCCTGTGGAGCCTCGGGCCTCACGACATCTCGGTGATGCTCCACCTGGTCGGCGAGCCCGCGGTCGAGGTGTCGGCCACCGGGGCGAGCTACCTGCAGCCGGGGGTCGAGGACGTGGTCTTCGGCCGGGTCACGTTCCGCTCCGGGGTCATCGGCCACCTGCACCTGTCGTGGCTCGACCCGCACAAGATGCGCAGGATGACCGTGATCGGGGCTGAGAAGATGGTGGTGTTCGACGACATGGAGACCGAGCGGAAGGTCACGGTGTACGACAAGGGCCCCATCCCCCGCACCGAGACCTACGGTGAGTACATCCAGGTCCGCTCGGGCGACATCTGGATCCCCAAGATCCCGGCCGCCGAGCCGCTGCGCCTGGTGTGCGAGCACTTCACCGGCTGCGTGGCCGAGGGCCGCACCCCGGTGGCCGACGCCCGCGCCGGGGTCGCCGTGGTGGAGGTGCTGGAGGCGATGAGCGAGTCCCTCGCGGCCCAGGGCCGCCCCGTCGCCCTCGCGGGGGCCGCCGCATGAGCCGCGAGAACCTGGTCCTCGGGGAGGGCGTGCAGATCGGCGCCGACGTGGAGATCGGCGCGAACGTGGTCATCCACGACGGCACGGTCATCGGCGACGGCGTGGTGCTGCAGGACAACGTGGTCATCGGCAAGCAGCCGCGCCTCGGGAAGCGGTCCACCTCCAAGCGGGCGCCGCTCCCGCCGGCCGTGCTCGGGCCCGGGTCGGCGGTCTGCAGCGGGTCGATCGTGTTCGCCGGCGCGACGCTGGGCGCGGGCGTCGTGATCGGCGACCAGGCGTCGGTCCGCGAGCGCTGCGACATCGGCGATGGCGTGGTCGTGGGCCGCGGGGTGTGCGTGGAGAACGACGTGCGGATCGGCGCCCGGACCAAGATCCAGTCCAACTCCTACATCACGGCCTACTCGGAGCTCGAGGAGGACGTGTTCATCGCCCCCTGCGTCACCACCACCAACGACAACTTCATGGGGCGCACCGAGGCCCGCCACTCGCTGATCAAGGGCGCGATCATCCGCCGGGGCGCCCGGGTGGGCGGCGGCGCGGTCATCCTGCCCGGGGTGGAGATCGGCGAGGAGGCGTTCATCGCCGCCGGCGCCCTGGTCACCCGCGACGTCCCGGCCGGCAAGCTGGTCGCCGGGCTCCCGGCCCGGGTGTGGCGCGACGTGCCCCCCGAGGAGCTGCTGGACCCGCAGTAGCCGGCCGGTGGAGGTCGACTGGGCCGACGGGGAGTACGCCCGCACCGCGGCCTGGTTGGCCCCGGCCGCCGAGACGCTCGTCGATGCGGCGGGCGTCGGCCCGGGCGACCGGGTGCTCGACGTCGGCTGCGGCACGGGCAACGTGCTGCTGGCGGCCGGCCACCGGGGGGCCCACGCGACGGGCTGCGACCCGGCAGTGGGCCTGCTGGCCGAGGCCCGCACCCGGGCGGCGCAGGCGAGGCTGGCGGTCCATCTGTACGCCGCGCCGGCCGATGCCCTCCCGGTCCCGGACGGCGCCTTCGACGCGGTGCTGAGCGGGTTCGCGGTCATCTTCGCCCCCGATCCCGACGCGGCCCTGGCGGAGATGCGCCGAGCGGCCGCCCCCGGCGGGGTGGTGGGGCTGACCTCGTGGGCCCACCATGGCCCGGTGGCGGAGGTGGGGCGTCTGCTCCGGGGCCTCCTGGCCGGCGGGGCCCGGT
>JALOLS010000003.1 GCA_025455865.1 Thermoleophilia bacterium | reverse complement strand
GGGGGGGGGGGGGGGGGGGGGGGGGGGGGGGGGGGGGGGGGGGGGGGGGGGGGGGGCGGCGGGCGCCCCCCCGCCGAAGACCGTCGCCGCGGCGGCGGGCGGGGGCGCCTCCAGCGTGAGCACGGTGGAGCCGATCTTCACCCGGTCCCCGTCGCGCAGCGCCGTCGGGCCGGCGATGCGCGCATCGTTGACGAACGTGCCGTTGGTGGACCCGAGATCCTCCACCACGACGCCGCCGGCCCCGGGGCCGATCCGCGCGTGGCGCCGTGAGGCCCGGGCGTCGTCGATGGTCAGGGTGCACTCGGGATCGCGCCCGATGACGAGCCCGTCCCCCAGAGGGTGGCGGTCCCCCGTCCCCTCGCCCTCGGCCACCACCAGGTGTTCGTCGGCCATCGCGGCGCCATCCTATCCGAGTCGGTGGTTCCGCCGGTGGCCCGGGTAGCGTCCCGGGCCCGTGGACGCGCTCGCATCCATCCTGCCCCTCGCCGCGGCCGGCGACGCGTTCGATCTCGCCCACATCCTGCTGGCCATCGCGGTCATCGTGGCCGCGGCGCGGGTGGTCGGCGAGATCTTCGCGCGCTTCGGGCAGCCGCGGGTGATCGGCGAGATCGTGGCCGGCGTCCTGCTCGGCCCCTCCGCGCTCGGGGCCATCGCGCCCGGGGTGACCGACTGGCTGTTCGCGGATGTCCAGCCCACGCTCGAGGTCATCGCCAAGCTCGGCCTCATCCTGTTCATGTTCCTCGTGGGCCTGGAGTTCGACCGGGAGCTGATCCGGGGGCAGGGGCGCACCATGGCCCTGGTCTTCGTGGCATCGCTGTTCACGCCGCTGGTGCTGGGCATCACGGTGGGCTTCGCGCTGCAGGAGACGCTCTACCCCGAGGTCGACGCCACCTCGTTCGCGCTGTTCCTCGGGGCGGCGCTGGCCATCACCGCGTTCCCGGTCCTGGCCCGGATCCTGGGCGACAAGGGGCTCGACCGGGAGCCGATCGGCGCGCTCGCGCTGGCCTGCGCGGCCCTGGAGGACGTCTGCGCATGGCTCATCCTGGCCGTCGTGGTCGCCATCGTGCGGGCCGACGGCGCCGCGTCGTTCATCATCACCTTCGCGCTGACCCTCCTCTTCGGGCTGGTGATGGTGCTGGTGGTGCGACCGCTGCTCGCCTGGGTGGCGCGCCGGCTCACCGGCGGCGAGCGGGGCCTGAGCGCCGCGATGCTCTCGGTGGTGCTGGTGGGCCTGCTGCTCTCGGCCTGGGCCACCGAGCAGATCGGCATCCACGCCATCTTCGGCGCCTTCGCCTTCGGCGCGGTCATGCCGCGCGACTCGCGCCTGGTCGGCGAGGTCACGCTGCGCCTGGAGGACGTGACCGTGCTGCTGTTCCTGCCGGTCTTCTTCGCGAGCGCGGGCCTGAAGACCGAGATCGCGACGGTCGACGGCGCCGCAGTCATCGTGGCGGGCCTGATCATCCTGGCCGTGGCGGTGGGGGCGAAGATCGTCCCGGTGTTCCTGGCCGGCCGGGCCTCGCGGCTCACCGGCCGCGACTCCCTCACCCTCGGGGTGCTGATGAACACCCGCGGCCTCACCGAGCTGGTGATCATCGCGATCGGCCTGGACCTCGGGGTCATCAACGAGCCGGTCTACGCGATCCTCGTGATCGTGGCGCTCACGACCACGTTCATGACCGCGCCGCTGGTGGACCTCATCCGGGGCCGGCCCGTCCCCGCGCTGCCGCCGCTGCCCACCGGGCTCGCCGCCGGGGGCCCGCGCCGCATCCTGGTCGGGCTGGAGGGGTCCCCGGCCGACCCGGCCCTGGCGGAGCTCGCCGCGCGGCTGGCCGAGCCGACCGGGGCGGAGCTGGTGCTGGCCCGGGCGCTCGAGCGGCCCGACCGCCTGGCGCGCCGCACGACGATCATCGAGGCGGCCGACGCCGAACGGCTGGCCGCGGCGGCGCTCGAGGAGGCGGCGGCCGCCTACCGGGACCAGGGGTTCGCGGTGCGCACGCTGGTCCGGACCGATCCCGACCCCGGCCTGGGCCTGTGCGAGTCGGCCGAGGACCTGCAGGCCGACCTCGTGCTCGTCGGCTTCCGGCGCACGCTCCTCGGCACCGACGTGCTGGGCGGTCCGGCCGGAGGGGTGCTCGCCCGCTCCCCGGCCGACGTCGCCGTGCTGGTGGACCAGACCGGGCGGCCGCTCGCCCTGGGACGCGGGCGCACCGTGCTGGCCCCGTTCGGCGGAGGCCGCCACGAGCGCGCCGCCGTGCTGCTGGCCGAGAAGGTGGCCACCGCGAGCGGCGCCCCCCTGCGCGTGCTCGCCCGCGACGCCACCGCCGCCGCCGACCTGGACGGGCTGGGCGACGCGGCCGCGGTCACCGTCGCCGGCGCGCGCCCGCGCGAGGATCTGGCCGCGGCCGTCGGGCAGGCGGGGCTGGTGGTGCTGGGCGCCGGCGAGGACTGGGCGTTCGCGCGCCACGGCCTGGGCGGCAGCCGGGCCCGCCTGGTCAGCGGCATCGACGCCCCCGTGCTGGTGGTCCGGGGGGCGACCGGCGGGGGCCAGGAGATGGAGCAGTGGCTGCGGCGCACCCGCCGCAGCCAGCTCGCCGACTGGCTGGGCACCCGGGCGGGCACCGCCCCGGCCCCCGCTCCCGCGGGGAGCCCGCCGCCGGCGTAGACGCCCGGGGGGCGAAGCCCGTGCCGCCCGGCCCGGCCGGCGTCACCTCCGGTTGACGGCGGGGGTCAGCCGGATCCTGAGGTTCGCGGTCACGGTCGCAGTGCCTGAGTTGCTCAGGCGGAACACCCACGAGCGCAGGCCCAGCGGCACGGTGACCAGCATGTTCTGGCACGTGAGGACGCTGCTGCTGAGGGTGCAGGTCCCGGACGGGACGTTGCCGGGGACGGCCACCAGCAGGGAGAGGGGGCCGGTCCCACGCTGGACCGTGAGCGAGAGGCCGGGGGTGCTGGGCATGATCGCCGTCAGGTCGATGCTGAGCTGACCCCGGGGAACCGTGGTCAGCGTGACCTTGGTGGTCCGGCCCGGGGCCACGTTCGTCTCCAGCTGGAACCGGTTGGGCTCGCCCTGGGCGACCGCCGGGAGCGCGAGGGCAGCCACCGCAACGGCCGTGATGACACGAGTGCGCATCTGACGCCTCCCATCGCTGACAGAGGATCCGACGCTATTGGAGGGCAGGCCGCACCCGCGTGATCAATGCTGCACACCCGGGGCGCCCTCGGCAGGAAGCGCGCCGGCCGGCGAGGTCAGGCGCCGGACGGCGGCATCACGTCGCGGGCGATCACGTTCCGGACGACGTCCACATCGATGTCGAAGCAGCCGTGGGCCAGGATGTGCCGCATCCCGATGATCTCGATCACCGCTGGGCGGCCGCCTGGCGCATGTCCTGCGCGCGCTCCCGGTCGCCCCTCACAGCGGCGTCGCCTCCACGAGCACGCGGTCGCGCACCCGGGCGCGGAGACCGGCCCGGGTGACCACGTCGACGTCGCAGCCCAGGGCGTCCCGCAGATCCATGAGCAGACCACCGAGGTCCAGGAGGCTCCGGTCCTGTTCCGGATCCACGAGGATGTCGAGGTCGCTGCCCTCCCCTGCCTCGCCGCGGGCAACGGACCCGAACACCGCGACGTTGGACGCGCCGCGCCGCGAGGCGATCGCAAGGACCTCGGCGCGACGATGACGTAGCGCCTCGAGGGTCGGAGGACGGGACTCACCCCCGCATTCTGACGGTCAGGGCTCATCCGTGGCAGCGCACCGAACGCTCCGTCCTGGAGACGAACCGGACGCGACGCGAGCCCGATGCCCTCGGCAGGATTCGAACCTGCGACACCAGGTTTAGGAAACCTGTGCTCTATCCCCTGAGCTACGAGGGCGCCGGCTCAGGATAGCCCGGCCCACCCGGCGCACGGTGCCGCGCACGGGCCTTGTGGTGCCTGCACCACCCGCGGCGGGGTGAAGGGTGCATCGCCGGCGGACCGGGCGGGGCGGATGCTGCAGGCGTCACATCCGGTCGCCCCGAGGAGGCTCCGATGTCCGCCACCACCACCACCGCCCGCCGCAGCCGCGCCCTGCTCGCCGCCGTCGCCGCCCTCGGCCTGTCCGCCGCGCCGGCCGCGATGGCCGAGATGATCACCGTGCCCCAGCCGTGGCAGGTGCTCGCCCCGCTCGCCAGCCAGGACATCCCGGCCGCCACGTGCCCCGCCTCCCACCCCTACCTGGCCACCCAGAGCTTCCGCCGGTACGGCGTGAGCACCCCCGGGGGCGTGGACGCCGAGAACAGCAAGGGCATCCGCGTGCACGTCTGGGTCGGCGGCGTGGGCGCCGAGCACGTGAACGGGCCGGCGACGCTGGGCGACAGCCGCGGGTACCCGATGGGCACCGCGGCCGGCAGCCAGTACGCCAACGCGATGAACTGGTCCTTCGAGTCGGCCGCCTACCGCATCGTCCTGCACTGCACGAACGAGACGAACGGCTTCGGCTCCGACGCGGACAAGACCTACATGGTCACCGACCGGAGCCTGCACCTGCCCACCGACCCGCAGGCGGTGTGGATCGCCGGCGGGCCGGGGATCGCGACGGTGGCGACCACGGGCACGGTGGGCCGCGTGGTCCCGCTCGGCGGCGGCCTCGGCACCGCCGTGTTCGACGTGACCTCCCGGCCGAAGTACGGCGGGCCCGAGACCTACTCCAAGAGCTACCGGGCCGTGCGGCCCGCCCCGTCGGTCACGGTCGCGATCGGCAGCGGGACCGTGGTCGAGCGGGTCGGCGAGGACGCCGAGGGCTACACGCTGGTCCGCCCCGTGACGCCGGCCGCCGGGTGAGGCGCCGCGGGCGGAGACGCTCAGGCGAAGGTCAGCGTGTCCCGGTCGGCCGGGTCGACCCGCACGCCGTACTCGCTGCCGGCGGCGTAGGGGCCCATGTCGGTGCCGGCGATCATGAAGCCGGTGAGCGTCGTGCGGTACTCCTCCCCTGAGTCCATGGTCACGGCCAGGTCCAGGTCGAGCACCGCGTTGCCGAAGCTGCGCTCGCCGGTGTCGCGCGCCTCGAGGATGACGGCCTTGCCGGGCAGGCCCGTCTCACGCAGGCGCTGCGCCTCCTGGCCCTTGCGGATCATCTCGTCGCGGGCCGACATGGCCCCACCGAGCCCGCCGTGCTCGGCCGCCGCCTGGTCCTGCATGGCCTTGGCCTCGCCGCCCATCTGGGCGGCGTCCTTCATCTTCTTGAACAGGCCCACGCCCGCCTCCTCGCCGGTCAGAGCTCGTCGATGATCCGGGCCCGCCGGTCCCGGTACTCCTCGTCGGTCAGGAGCCCCTTCTCGTGCAGCTCCTTGAGGCGGGTGAGCCGATCCGCCGGGTCCTGGCGGGGCGGCAGCCGTGACGCCACCGCGGCGTCGTTGTAGGCCTCCATCGTCGTGGTCGCGCGGGAGAGCCCGGTGACCACCACCCGGGTGGGGTCCCCGGGGGGCGAGAGGATGCGCACCCCGGCGCCGGCGACGAACGCGCCGGCGAGCAGGCGCGGCAGGGCCTGCCGGCAGCGCACGGTGATCGTGCCGCCCGAGGGCACCGTGCGCTCGACCCGGAGGTCCCAGACGGGCTCCCCGTCGACCGCCACGCCGGCGCCGGCCACCTCCACCAGGCGGCCGTCGGCGGCGATCCAGCCCTCGGTCCCGGGCGGCGGCCCGAGCGCCTGGGCGGCCTCCATCGCCTCCTTCGCGGCCGCGATCCCCTCGCCCAGGTCCGGCCGCGGCATGTCCCGCGCCGCCCGGGCGAGGTCCCCGAGGTCCCGGAAGAGGCCCACGGCTACGAGGCCAGGGCCAGGTAGGGGGCCCAGGAGGGGGGCCGGCGGGGGGCGGCCACCGCGATGAACACCGCGGGCGCCGGGGGCCGGGGCGTGGTCTTCGGGAACATCTCGATCTCGGCCGGGAGCGCGTTGCCCTTGCGGGAGTTGCAGGGCGCGCACGATGTGACGACGTTGTCCCACGACGAGCGCCCGCCCCGGCTGCGGGGCACCACGTGGTCCACGGTGAGCCGGTTCTGCGCGCCGCAGTACTGGCACTCGTACCCGTCGCGGGCGAAGAGCGCGCGGCGGGTGATGCGCCGGGCCTCATACCGCGGCACCCGGACCCGGTAGTGCAGCCGGATGACGTGCGGGCAGGGGTAGGTCCGCCCGGGCACGCCGCGCAGGCGGCGGGAGGCCTCCTCGAGGATCTCGGCCTTCTCCTTGAGGAGCAGCACCATGGCGCGCTGGATCGAGCAGACGTTGATCGGCTCGTACGTCGCGTTCAGCACCAGGACCTGGTGCGCCATGCCGCCTCCCGGTCGCCCTGCCCCGGCCCTCCGGCCGCGGTCCCGCGCCCCGCGCAACTGTAGCGACGGGCGCGGCGGGGACCGGGGGGTCCGGGGCTACCCGGTCGAGACCCCGGCCGGGTAGGAGCCCAGGAACGTGACCCGGGCGACGCCCTGCTCTTCGATGGCGGTGAGCGCGGCGTCGAGGGGCAGGTCACGCTCGCGGCTGCCCTCGATGTCGATGAAGAAGACATACCGCCCGAGGCCGGTCTTGGCCGGCCGGCTCTCCAGGCGGGCGAGGTTGACCGCGCGCAGGGCGAACTCCTGGAGGATCGCCAGCAGCGCGCCGGGCCGGTCGCGGGGGATCGCGCAGACGATGGAGGTCTTGAACCGCCCCGGCCCGACGGCGGTGGCCGGCTCCCGCCCGAGCAGGATGAAGCGGGTGGAGTTGTCGGCGGCGTCCTCGATGTCGGCGGCCACCACCTCGCAGCCGTACAGGTCGGCCGCCCGCAGCGTGCCGATGGCCGCCCAGGGCTCGCCGGCGCCGCTCACGATCCGCACCGCGTCGGCGGTGGAGTTCGCCGCGACCACCTCCACGCCCGGGATGTTGGCCCGCAGATAGCCCTGGCACTGGGCCGTCGCGTGCGGGTGGGACAGCACCCGGGTGATCCCCCCGGGCGCGATCGCGGTGCGGGCGATGAGGTGGTGGCGCACCGGATGGACGGCCTCGGCGCGGATCAGCACCTCGCCGCCGGCCGCGGTGAGCTGGTCCAGGGTCTGGTTGACCGCGCCCTCGATGGAGTTCTCGATGGGCACCAGCGCCTGGGGCACGTCGCCGGAGCGGACCGCGACGAAGCAGTCGACCACGCTGGGGTAGGGCACCGGCTCCGCGCCGCCGCCGGGCCCGAGCATCCCGAGCAGCGCCTCCTCGGCGAAGGTCCCGGGCGGGCCCAGGTAGCCGATCCTCCCGGTCGGCGCGTTCACCCGGCCGCCGCGGGCTCGGGGGCGGGGAGCGGCTCGGGCGGCGCCTCGCCGAAGGCGATGGCCACCGCCCGCTGCTCCTCGGGCGACAGCCGCTGGGCCGGCACGCCGTCGCGCATCTCCTTCATGTAGACCCGGGCGTGGTCGCGCGCGTGCAGCGAGGTCACCACCGCGCCGGTCCGGGTGCCGTCGAGGAGCGCGAGCGACCACGACTGCCGCCCGCCCATCTCGCGGTAGGCGTCGTAGCGCACCAGGCCCTGGAACCGCAGGGCGGTGCCGAGCTCGGCCTCGGTCCGCTCGGCCTGGTCGCGCACCAGCCCCTCGAGCTCGCGCAGGCCGCCCTCGAGACGGTCCATCGAACGCTGGAGTGTCGCCTGCCGGTCGACCAGCCCCTCCTCGGCGCCGTCGGGCAGGAGCACCCGCTGGGTCGCGCGCACGCGGCGCAGGCCGATCCACAGGGCCACGCAGCCGCCCACGGCCAGGAGGCCCGGGACCGCGGCGACCAGCACCACCCACAGATCGACCGGCTCGAACACGCCCCCGGAGCGTAGCCCGGGATCAGAAGACGATCTTGACCGGGTACTCGGCCTGGTTGTTGTCGACCCGGGTCTCGCCCGCGACCGGGACGACCTGCACCTTGAGGGTCGACTCCTCGCCGAAGGTGGGGCTCTTGGGGCCGGGGAGGTTCACGGTGGCGTTCTCGCCCGGGGCGATGGTCGGGATCTCCTTCTCGACCGTCTGCGCGCCGTTCGGGCTGGCCGCGCTCGCGAAGGTGGCCCGCACGATGACCCCGTTCACCTGGAAGTCGCCGCCGTTGCTGACCGTGACCTTCCACTGGAGCTGCTCCGAGGCCTGGATCGTGGTCGTGGAGCCGGCCTCGAGGGTGACCCCCTCGGGGACCGCCTCGACCGAGTCGAGCGCGGTGCCGCGGACGCCGCCGGTGGTGGTGCCGTCGGTGGTGGTGGTCCCGCCGGTGCGCTGGAGCGCCGGGATGAGCTGCCGGGCGCCGGACGGGGACGCCTGGTTGGCCCGCGAGCCGCCCAGGAAGTACTCGCGCTCGGGCACCTGGATGCCGGTCACGTCGTCGTCGGCCAGCGCCTGCTTGGCCGGCCCGGCGAAGGAGTCCTCGAAGATGACGTCGCTGGCCAGGAAGCGCTGCATGGCCTCGGCCAGGATCGCCGAGGCGTTGGTCTGGTTGCGCGACTGCACCACCGTGGGGATCGCGTCGGCCACCGCCCGCAGGCCGATGACCCGGTACTGGAGCGCCGTGACCAGGCTCTGGTTGGGCGCGTCGAGGCTGCCCGGCGGGTCGAGGGCCTCGGCCCGGTCGACCAGCCGCTGGGCCTGGGCGGCCAGCTGGTTGACCCGCGCCTGCAGGTCGGCCGGCCGCTCGCCGTTGCGGTTGGCGAGGATCGTCTGGAGCTGGTCGCCCTGCTTGGACGAGTCGGCCGAGATCTGCGTGGCCCCGTTGACGTAGGAGCGGTAGGAGTCCACGAGCTGGTTGCGCCGGCAGTCCTGCACCACGAGGGTGATGACCAGGATCAGCACGACCAGGAACACCGCGCCGAGCGCGATGCGCACGCCGGGCTGCTGGAGCACCGCCGCCCCGCCCTTGCCCGGAGGCCGGGACCCGCGCGAGGAACCGCCGCGCGATGAGCCGCCGCGCGATGAGGAGCGCGAGGACTTCGAGCCGCGCGAGGACCGCGAGGAGGACGAGCGCGAGCGCGACGGGCGCTCGGATCCGCTCACCGCCGGCGTGACGCCGGTGTCCTGCTCCTCGTCGGGGAAGAAGTCGTCGTCGCGCGCCATCAGGCCGCCTGCGGGCAGGCCGGTCGGGCCGCGGGGACGCGGTGCCGGCGGGGGGATGTCGGGAAGGCCGTCCTCACCATGGAGGCGGGCAGGCGATGGTCGCTGCCCGGAGTCTCGGTGCCCAAGGATTCCACCCCCCGGCGCGCTTCCCTGCCACGCCGGGTTCCGCTGACCGTACCAGCGCGCGCGGACACGGCAACCCGCGCCGGTGCTCCCCCCGCCGGGACCCGGCCCGTGCCCGCCCCCCACGCGCGGCGCTACGATCGCCGCTCCCATCCCGCCCGCGGCCGGAGGACCGGTCCGGGCGGCGCCGAAGGGGTCCCCACCCGTGACCGCCCCGACCGCCCACGCCCCGGCCCGCGTCCTCGGCCGCTACGTGCTCGGCCCCATGCTGGGGCACGGGGCCACCGCGCGCGTCTTCCGCGCCCAGGACCAGGCCACCGGGCGCGAGGTGGCGGTCAAGGAGATCCCCGCCGAGCTCGGGCTCGAGCGGCGCGTGGGCGCCGAGATCCGGGCCGCGAGCCGGCTGGGCCACCCCGGCGTGGTCGCCCTGCTCGACTGGGGCGAGGAGCGCGACGCCTTCTACCTGGTGAGCGAGCTGGTGGAGGGCCCGTCGCTGGACCGCCTCATGGACGGCGGGTGGCGCGGCGGCGACCGGGCCGCGGTGGAGTGCGCCGCCGACGTGCTCGAGGCGCTCGACCATGCGCACGGGCGCGGGGTGGTGCACCGCGACGTGAAGCCCGCCAACGTGCTGATGGGCCCCGACGGCCGCGCGCGGCTGACCGACTTCGGGGTGGCCCGGCTCGCGGGCGAGCACCGCATGACGATGACCGGGCAGGTCATCGGGACCATGGCCTACATGGCCCCGGAGCAGGCGGCCGGGGAGCGCGCGGGCGAGCCCGCCGACGTGTTCGCCGCGAGCCTGCTGCTGTACGAGGCGCTCACCGGGGCCAACCCGCTCATGGCCGTGAGCCCGGTGGAGACCGCCCGCCGGGCCGCCGCCCGCGACATCCCGCCGCTCGCCCGCGTGCGCCCCGACCTGCCCACCCGGCTCGTGCGCGCGGTCGAGGCCGGGCTGGCCCGCGACCCGGACCGCCGGCCCGCGCCCGCCGACCTCGCGCGCGTGCTGCGGGCCGAGGCCGGGGGGCTGGGCGAGGGCGCCCGGAGCGCCTGGCCCACCCGCATGGGCCGCCTGGTGCCCCCGCTCGCCGCCGCCGGGGCCGCCGGGGCGCTCGCCGGCTGGGCGGCCGACCAGGCCGGGCGCCTGCCGGGCTGGGGCGCGCTCGGGGTCGGGGCGCTCGCCGCGGCGCTCGCCTGGCTGCGGCCGGGCCTCGCGGCGTTCCTGGGTGTGGTGGCCTCGGCGGCGCTGGTGGCCCGCGACGCCCCGGCCCTCGGCGCGCTGGTGCTCGCCGGCGGGATCGCCCTGCTCCTGCTCGGCCGGGGGTCCGGCCGCGCCGTCCTGCTCCCGGCCGCGGCCCCGCCGCTGTTCGCCATGGGCCTCGGGCCGCTCTACGCGCTGCTCGCCGGCCGGGTGCGGGGCACCTGGGCCCGCCTGTGGGCGGCGACCACCGGCGTGGCCGTGGCGATCGCCTGGCAGGTCGGCGCCGGGAGCGGGGACGGCCTGCTCTTCGGCAGCCGCCCGGTGCGCTCCGCCGCCGACGCCCTGGCCGGCGAGGCGTCGCCCCTGGCGGCCGCCGAGCGGGTCTGGGCCCCCCTGCGCGACCGCCCCGAGGTGCTCGCGGCCGCCGTCGTGATGGTGGCCTTCAGCATGCTGGTGCCCCTCCTGGCCCGGGCCCGCGGAGACGGGCCGCGCCTGGTGTGGGCGCTCGGGTGGATCGGGTCGCTCGCGGTGGTCCAGGCGGTCATCGCCCCCGACCCCCTGGCGGTGCTGGTGGCGTTCCTGCCCTCGGCTATACTCGTCGCCGCCTGGGCCGCCCGGCCGTGGCGCGTTGTCATGCGACGCGACCCCGGGCATGCCGCACCCGCCAGCGGGACGGCCGGTTGAGCGTACTCCGCACCATCGAGCAGAAGATCGAGGGGCTGGTGGAGCGCACCTTCGGAAGGGTGTTCCGGAGCTCGCTCCAGCCGGTCGAGCTGGCCAGGAAGCTGGCCAGGGAGATGGAGGACCACAAGACGGTCTCCGTCTCGCGGGTCTATGCCCCCAACCAGTACACCGTGTACCTGTCGCCCACCGACCGCCGGCAGTTCGCCTCGTATGAGAGCGCGCTGGTGACCGAGCTCGGGTCCTACCTGGAGGCCCACGCGCGCAGCGAGGGCCTGTCGCTGCTCTCCCCCCCGCGCATCCGGCTGGAGACCGACCAGGACCTGCGCACGGGGGAGTTCGGGATCGCGTGCCGGATGATGGACCCGGTCAAGTCGAGCAAGCCGGCCAACGGCGCCCCCCCGGCCCCGGTGGAGGGGCCGCCGCCGAGCAACGAGGCCCTGGACGCGGTCTCCGGCACCCAGGTGCTCTCGCCCGAGCAGGCCCGTGCGGCCGGGCTGGTGTTCGACCAGGTCACGCTGGTCATCGACGGGCGCCCGCTGCGGCTGACCAAGCGCGTCACCACGATGGGCCGCTCCCGCGACTGCGACGTGGTGGTGCCCGACCCGAACGTGAGCCGCGTCCACGCCGAGGTGCGCCACGAGGGGCTGGACTACGTGCTGGTGGACCTCGAGTCGACCAACGGGGTCGAGGTGAACGGCCGCCGGGTCAGCCGCCACACCCTGCGCGGCGGCGACGTGATCACGATGGGGACCTCGGAGATCCGCGTCGAGCGGACCTGACCTTCGCGTGCGATGACCGAGACCGGCCTCATCATCGCCGAGGTGGCCTTCCTGGTTCTCCTCTACCTGTTCATCTGGGCCGTCGTGCGGAGCTCGACCAAGGCGCTCCGGGCGGCCGAGGTGGAGACCGCGCCGCCCGAGCGGCGCGATCCACCGCCGCCGCCCGCACCGGTCCCCGCCGCCCCCACCGGACGCGGCGTGCCGCCGCCGCCCGCCCCGGTCACCGCGGCGCCCGGGCGCGTCGCGGGCCAGGCGGCGACGCTGCCCCGGGCCCGCGGCGCCGCGGTGGCCGACCCCGCGCCCGTCGCGGCCGGGCGCCCGCGCCTGGTCGTGATCAGCTCGGCCTCGGTGGAACCGGGTCTGGTCGTGCCGCTCGAGACCGGCGTCACCATCGGCCGATCGAAGTCCAACCAGCTCACCGTGGCCGACCAGTTCATCTCCCACACCCACGCCCGGGTGTTCCGCCGCGCCGGCGGGCACCTGATCGAGGACATGGGCTCGCTGAACGGCACCTACCTCAACGGCCGGCGCCTCAAGAAGGAGGCGGAGCTCACGCCCGGCGACGAGGTGCGCCTGGGCGAGACGGTCCTGCGCTTCGAGGTCTCCTGATGGGGGGCCGGCGCCTGGAGGTCGTCGAGCTGGCCGAGCTCTCGCACGTGGGCCGGGTGCGGGCCGAGAACCAGGACCGCGACCTGGTGGCCCCCCCGCTCATCGCGGTGGCCGACGGCATGGGCGGGCACCAGGGCGGCGAGGTCGCCGCCGACATGGCCGTGGCCGCGATGCGCTCGATCGGCGGCGAGCCGAGCCCCGAGGCGCTGCGCGAGGCGCTCGAGCGGGCCAACCGCGACATCCGCGAGGCGGCGGCCGACGACCCGTCCCGGGCCGGCATGGGCACCACCGCCACCGCCGGCATCGTGGGCGAGGGCCGCCTGCACCTGGCCCACGTGGGCGACTCGCGGGCCTACCTGGTGCGCGACGGGCAGATGGCGCAGCTCACCGCCGACCACTCCATCGTGGCCGAGCTGGTCCGCAGCGGCAGCCTGACCCCCGAGGAGGCGAGCCGGCACCCCAGCCGCAACGTCATCACCCGTGCGCTCGGCGCCGAGCGCGAGGTCAAGGTGGACACCACCGAGCAGGAGCTCGAGCCGGGCGACGTGGTGCTCTTGTGCACCGACGGGCTCACCGGCTACGTGCCCGACTCGGAGATCCTGCGCATCGTGAGCACGAGCCCCGCGCTGCGCGAGGCCGCCGCGGAGCTGGTGGCCCAGGCCAACACGGCCGGCGGCGGCGACAACGTCACGGTGGTGCTCGCGCGGGTGGACGCCGTGACCGAGGAGGCCACCACCCTCCCGGATCCGGGCGACGGGTGACGCCGGGCCTCACCCTCGTCGAGCTCGCCCACGCCTCCGACACCGGGCGGGTCCGCGCTCACAACGAGGACCGCGGCGTGGTCGCGCCGCCGCTGCTCGGCGTGGCCGACGGCATGGGGGGGGCGCGCGCCGGCGAGGTGGCCTCCGGCATGGCCGCCGGGGCGCTGGAGGACGTGGCCGGCGCCAGGCTCACCCCGGAGCGCCTGCAGGCCGCGGTCGAGCAGGCCAACCGCGACATCCGGCAGGCCGCGGCGGCCGACCCCTCCCGGGCCGGCATGGGCACCACGGTCACCGCGGGGCTGCTGCAGGACGGGCGCCTGCACCTGGTGCACGTGGGCGACTCGCGCGCCTATCTGTGGCGCGGGGGGCGCCTGGTGCGGCTGACCGACGACCACTCGGTGGTCGGGGAGATGGTCCGCCGGGGCACGATCACCGCCGAGCAGGCCGAGCGCCACCCGCACCGCCACGTGGTCACCCGGGCGCTCGGGGCCGACGACCGGGTCGAGGTGGACGCCGCCGACCTGGACCTGGACGACGGCGACGTGCTGCTGTTCTGCTCCGACGGGCTGTGCGGACCGGTCGAGGACCCGCAGATCGCCGAGGTGCTGGCCGCCGCCCCGGACCTGGGCGCCGCCGCGCGCGGGCTGGTCGAGGCGGCGAACGCCGCGGGGGGCCCGGACAACGTGACCGTGGTGCTCGCCCGGGCGGGCCACGGGGCCCCGGCCCCGGTGCCGCCGCCGGAGCCCGTGCCCACGCACACCCGCCGCATGCCCACCCTGCCCCGCCCGACGGTCGGGCCGGACGCCGAGCCCGCGCCCATCCCGGGGCGCAGCGGCGAGCCCCCCGCCCCGCGGGTGCTCCAGCAGGTGGACCGGGCCCGCTCGAGGCGGGTGCCGATCATCATCGCCGCGGTCGCCGTGGTCGGGATCGGGGCCGGGGCGCTCGCCTGGGCGGCGTCGCGCACCTACTTCGTGGACGAGGGGTCGGGCGGCACCGTGCACACCTTCCACGGGCTCCCGGTCGGCCTCGGCGCGCTCCACCTCTACCGCCAGGAGCAGGACACCGGGGTGGCGGCCGACGACGTCCGGGTGGCCGAGCCCGGCGCCCTCGGGCGCACCGCCCGCGGCCAGGGCGAGGCCACCGAGCTGGCCGCCCGGCTGACCTGGCGCTTCGGGGTGCCGGCCGAGTGGCCGCGCCTGCGCGTGGCCCCGCCGCCGCCCCCGCCGCCCCCGGCCCCCCCGCCGGCCACCACGCTCCCCCGGGTGACCCCGGTGCCGCCCACCGGGACCGTCCCCACGCCGCCGTCGGGATGAGGATGAGCATCCGCGCCCGCGAGCTGGTCTTCCTGGTCCCGGCGACCGCGCTGGCCCTGCTCGGGCTGGCCGCGGTCGCCTCGGCGCGGGCCGACGACCTGGTGGCCGGCCCGTGGCAGACCGGGCTCGGCGTGGCGATGATGTTCGTGGTCATGCACGTGGCGCTGCGCCTGCGGGCGCCGCTCGCCGACCCCTACCTGCTCCCGGTGGTCGGGCTCCTCACCGGGATCGGCCTGGTCACGCTGTACCGCATCGACCCCGAGCTCGCGGCCGACCAGGCGCTGTGGGTGCTGGCCGGCTCGGCCGTGTTCATCGCGGTGCTGGTCTTCCTGCCCGATCACCGCGTGCTCGAGCGCTACCGCTACGTCATCGGGGCGACCGCCATCGGGCTGCTCGTCTTCACGATGATCTTCGGGACCGAGATCAACGGCTCGAAGCTGTGGATCAGCGTCGGCGGGGGCCAGACCATCCAGCTCGGCGAGCTCGCCAAGGTGCTGATGGTGATCTTCCTGGCCGGCTACCTGCGCGACAAGCGCGAGGTGCTCGCCATCCCCACCCAGCGCCGGCTCGGGGTGTCGCTGCCCGCGCTGCGCCACTTCGGCCCGGTGCTGCTGTTCTGGGGGGCGGCGCTCGCCACCGTCGTCGTGCTGAACGACTTCGGCACCGCGCTGCTGTTCTTCGGGGTGTTCCTGGCCATGATCTACATGGCCACCGGGCGGGCGGCCTATGCCGCGGTCGGGGCCGGGCTCTTCGCGGTCGGGTCGCTGGTGGTGTGGGCCACCGTCCCGCGCATCCAGACCCGCATCGACGCCTGGGTCGACCCCTTCGGCGACCCGCAGGGCCGCGGGTACCAGATGGTCCAGTCGCTCTACGCGCTGGCCGACGGCGGGGTGGTCGGGCCCGGGCTCGGCCAGGCGTCGCTGGTCACCGAGGGCGGGACCACCCGCATCCCCGCGCTCTCCACCGACTTCATCTTCTCGGGCGTGGCCAACGACCTGGGCTACGTCGGGGCGGTGGCGGTGCTGCTGTTGTTCATGCTCGTGGTGGCCCGCGGGTTCGCCATCGCCACCGCCGCGCGCGACGGCTTCTCCAAGCTCCTGGCCGGCGGGCTGACCGCGGTCATGGGCCTGCAGGCCTTCCTCATCATCGGCGGGGTCATCCGCCTGGTGCCCCTCACCGGGGTCACGCTGCCGTTCATGAGCTACGGGGGCTCGAGCGTGGTCACCAACTTCGGGCTGGTCGCGCTGCTGTTGGTCATCAGCCACCGGTCGCGGCAGTCGCTGCGCGATGCCGTGGGCGAGGGCGCCCGGTGAACCGCTCCATCCGCCGCCTCTACATGGCCCTCACCGCGGGCTTCGCCCTGCTCATCGGCATGCTCGGCTACTGGCAGGTCGTCGCCGCCGACGAGCTCGACAGCCGGGCCGACAACCCCTACACCCAGCAGCGCCAGCGTGAGGTCGACCGCGGGCGCATCATCACCGCCGACGGCGTCGTGCTGGCCCGCAGCCGCGCGGTGCGCCGGCGCGGCGAGCGGGTGTACGAGCGGGTCTACCCGCAGGGCGAGCTCGCCCCGCACGTCATCGGCTACGCCTCCCCGCGCCGCGGGGCCACCGGCCTGGAGGCCGAGTACAACCGCTACCTGGCCGGCTCCTACGGCACCGAGCCGCTGCTCCAGCGCCTGCGCCTGCGCGAGAAGCGCGGGGCCGACGTGCGGATCACGCTGGACACCCGGGTGCAGCAGCAGGCCGTGGCCTCGCTGGGCGGCCGGCCGGGCGCCGTGGTGGCCCTGGACCCGCGGACCGGGGCGGTGCTCGCGATCGCCTCGGCGCCGTCCTTCGACCTGAACGACGTGGCCGGTGACTTCGAGTCGATCGTGAGCCAGTCCGACGCGCCGCTGCTCGACCGCGGCACGGCCGGACGCTACCCGCCGGGCTCCACCTTCAAGGTGGTCACCGCGACCGCGGGCCTGGCCACCGGTCTGTATACACCCGACTCGGTGTTCGACGACACCGGCGAGTACGTCGTCGACGGGCGCGCCATCACCAACTCCGGCGGCGCCAAGTACGGAGAGCACACGCTGACGCAGGCCCTGACCAAGTCCATCAACACGACCTTCGCGCAGATCGGCGAGCGGCTGGGGCCGCGCCGGCTGGGCTCGGAGATGACCGACTTCGGGTTCGGCGAGCGCCCGGGCCTGGATCTGCCCGAGGGTGAGGTCCTGATCTCGGGCCGCTACCGTGACGGGCGGCTGCTGCCCAACAGCCAGCGGTCCTCCGACCCGGCGCGCATCGCGATCGGCCAGGAGAACCTCCAGGCCACCCCGCTCCAGATGGCGATGGTGGCCGGGGCGGTGGCCAACGACGGCGTCATGATGCGCCCGTACCTGATGCGGCGGATCACCGACCGGGCGGGCGACCTCGTGCGCCAGCAGCGGCCGGAGGAGGTCGGGCGGGTGTCGGATTCCACCGTGGCCCAGGAGCTCAACCAGATGATGCAGCAGGTCGTCGAGGAGGGCACCGGCACCTCGGCCGCGCTCTCGGGCCTCGAGGTGGCGGGCAAGACCGGCACGGCCGAGACGGGGGACCCCGAGCGCAACCAGGCCTGGTTCATCGGGTTCGCCCCGGCCGACGACCCGCAGGTGGCCGTGGCCGTGGTCGTCGAGGACACCTCCGGCACCGGCGGCACCGAGGCGGCGCCCATCGCCGCCGACGTCATGCGCGCGGCCATCGACGCCCGCGGGAGCGACCAGCCGTGAGCATCGAGCCCGGAGGGGTGCTCGGCGGCCGGTACGAGCTCGGCCGCCAGCTCGGCGCCGGCGGCATGGCCCGGGTCTACCTGGCCTACGACCGCGTGCTCGACCGCGAGGTGGCGGTCAAGGTCCTCTCCGAGCGCTACGCGGCCGACCCCGCGTTCGTCGAGCGCTTCCGCCGCGAGGCGTCGGCCGCCGCCGGCCTGAACCACCCGAACATCGTCGCGGTGTACGACCGCGGCGAGGCCGAGAGCACTTACTACATCGTCATGGAGTTCCTCGCCGGGCCCGACCTCAAGCGGGTCATCCGCGAGCACGGCCCGCTGCCGCCCGCCCAGGCCGTCGACTACGCGCTGCAGATCCTCTCGGCGCTCGCCGCCGCCCACAAGCGCGGGATCATCCACCGCGACATCAAGCCGCAGAACGTGATGGTGGGTGACGACGGACGCCTGCGGGTGGCCGACTTCGGCATCGCCCGCGCCGACGCCGACGCCCAGATGACCGAGGCCGGGTCGGTGATCGGCACGGCCCAGTACCTCTCCCCGGAGCAGGCCCGGGGCGAGGAGGTGACCGCGGCCAGCGACACCTACGCCACCGGCATCGTCCTGTACGAGATGCTCACCGGCCGGGTGCCGTTCGACGGGGACCGCCCCGTGACCGTGGCGATGAAGCAGATCAACGAGCCGCCGGTCCCCCCGCAGGTCTTCGAGCCGGGCATCCCCGACGAGCTGAACGACGTGGTGCTGAAGGCGCTCGAGAAGCGCCCGGGCGCCCGGTTCACCAGCGCCGAGGACTTCACCGCCGCGCTGATCGACGTGCGGCGCAACCTGCCGGGCGGCGAGCAGAGCACGCTCATCCTGACCGGCGCCGCGCCGCTCACCGGCGAGACCCGGGTCATGGGCGACCGCACCGGCTCGACCGGCCAGATGGCCGCGGTGCCGCCGCCGGACCCCGCGCGCCGGCGCAGCCGCAAGCCGCTCTGGATCGCGGTGCTCATCCTCGTCCTGGCCGCCGCCGGGGTCGCGGCCGCGCTCGTGCTGACCCGGGGAGGGTCGGACTCGGGCCAGGTCAGCGTGCCCGACGTGACCGGGCTGGAGTTCGCCGCCGCCGCCGAGCAGCTGCGCGAGGCGGGGCTGCAGCCGGCGCAGCGGGCCCGGGCCAGCGACGCGGTGCCGGCGGGGCAGGTCATCAACACCCGGCCCGCGGGCGGGCAGGAGGTCGCCCGGGGCAGCACCGTCCTGGTCAACGTCTCCAGCGGCCCGGCCACGCGGCAGGTCCCGAACGTGGTCGGCCAGAGCCTCGAGGACGCGCAGGCCGAGATCGAGCGGCAGGGCTTCGTCGTGGGCGACGTCACCCGGCGGGCGTCGAATGACGTGCCCCAGGGCGACGTCATCAGCCAGAGCCCGGGCGCCGGCGCCCAGGCGGGCGAGGGCGACGCGATCGACCTGGTGGTGAGCCGCGGCCAGGAGCAGGTCGAGGTGCCCGACGTGCTCGACCAGAGCCTGGACTCGGCGACCGCCGAGCTCCAGGGCGCGGGCCTCGCGGTGGGCGACGTGAGCGAGAGCGAGTCGAGCTCCATCAGCCCCGGCAACGTCATCAGCCAGAGCCCGGACCCCGGCGCCCGCGCCGACCGTGGCTCGACCGTGGACCTGGTCATCGCGAGCGAGCCGCAGGGCACCGACGTCCCCGACGTGACCGGGCTCGACGCGGCCGACGCGCGGTCCAAGCTCGAGAGCGTCGGGTTCAGCGTGACCTCCTCCGGGGTCGAGTCGAGCGAGCCGGAGGGCACGGTGCTCGACCAGACCCCGTCAGGCGGCACCACCGCCGACCTGGGCACCAACGTCACGATCATCGTGAGCATCGGCCCGGGCGACACCACCACCGAGGCGCCCACGCCGCCGCCGCCGCCGACCGACACCGGCTCCCAGCCCCCGCCGCCCACCACCCAGGCCACGCCGCCGCCGGCGCCCACGCCGGCCCCCGACCCGACCGGGACCGGGCCGCAGCCCCCGGATCCCAACAGCCCGTGACGCCCGGCGCGCGAGTCGGCCGGGAGGGCGCCGAGGGCTCCTCGACGCCCCTGACCGTCGTGGTGCTGGCCGGCGGCCGGTCGAGCGAGCACGAGGTCTCGCTGGCCTCGGCCGCGTCGGTCGCCGCCGCGCTCGACCCGGCCCGCCACCGGGTGCTCGCGGTCACCATCGCCCGCGAGGGCGGCTGGACGCTGGACGGCGAGCCGGTCGCGCTGGTCCCCGGGCCGGACGGCTCCGCCCTGCTGGCCTCGCTCGCCGGCGGCGCGCCGCGCCCGGTCGACGTGGTGTTCCCGGTGCTGCACGGCCCGTTCGGCGAGGACGGCTGCGTGCAGGGGGCCTGCGAGACCGCCGGCGTGCCCTACGTCGGGGCCGACGTGGCCGCCTCGGCCGTGGCGATGGACAAGGCGCTCTTCGCCCGCATGAGCGAGGCCGCCGGGATCCCCCGGGTGGAGACCGTGGTGGTCGACGACGCGGCCTGGCGCCGCGACCCGGGAGCGGTGCGCGACGAGGTCGCCCGGGTGACCGGCTACCCGGCGTTCTGCAAGCCCGCCCGTCTCGGATCGAGCGTGGGCATCTCCCCGGTGGACGACCCCGAGGGGCTCGGCGCGGCGCTCGACCTCGCCTTCGTCCACGACGACAAGGCGCTGGTGGAGCGGCGGGTGCACGGCCGGGAGGTGGAGGTGGGCCTGCTCGGCAACGGCGACCCGGCCGTCTCCCCGGTGGGGGAGATCCGCTACGACGCCGACTGGTACGACTACGAGGCGAAGTACGCGCCCGGCGGCATGCGCCTGCAGGTGCCGGCCGACCTCGACCCCGCGGTGGCCCGGCGCGCCCAGGAGCTCGCGGTCGCCGCGTGGCGGGCGGTGGGCTGCGCCGGGCTCGCGCGGGTCGACTTCTTCGTCGAGGGCGACCGGGTGCTGGTGAGCGAGCTCAACACGATCCCCGGGTTCACGCCGACCAGCGTGTACGCCCGCCTGTTCGAGGCGGGCGGGATCGCCTACGCGGACCTCGTCGCCCGGCTGATCGACCTGGCGCGCGAGCGCGCGGCGGAGCGCGCCGCGTACCGCGGCTAGGGAGCGGCCGTCCCCGGCGGGGTGAGCCGCACGCGCCGGGTGGGGGTCGTGGCCGACTCCCACGTGGGGGAGTTCCTGGACCGGCTGCCGGACGAGGTGCTGGAGGTGCTGGAGGGGTGTGACCTGGTGCTCCACGCCGGCGACCTCTCGGTGCCCGGGGTCATCGACGACCTGGCCCAGGTGGCCCCCGTGGTCGCGGTGCGCGGCGACCACGACCGCCTGGACGGCCTGGCGCTCCCGCGCACGGCCGTCGCCGTGGTGGGCGGCTGGCGCATCGGGATCACCCACGGCGACGAGGGGCGGCACCGCGACGTGGCGGTGCTCGCGGCCCACGTGCTCGCCGGCCGGCGCATCGCATGGCGGGGCGGCCTGCGCGAGGCGCTGGTCCGGCGCCTGGGCGCGGTGGACTGCGTGGCCTACGGCCACTGGCACGAGCCCGACGCGACCTGGGTGGGCTCGACGCTCCTGTTCAGCCCCGGCGCGGTGTGCCCGTGGGGGAGCCTGCAGGGCGCCCGTCCCCCGCGGCGCGGGGTGAAGGGGGTCGGCGACCGCGGCGTGCGCCGCTACCGCCACCAGCTCGGCGCGGACGCCATGACCCCCCGGGTGGGCGTCCTGCACGTGGGATCGGCGGGCATCCGGCCGCAGTCGATCCCGCTGAGGGAGCGTCCACGAACCAAGACCCGCCTCCCGGGGGGCGAATCCCAAGCAGATCGGTGACCTCGAGGACGTCGGGCGTACTGGTGGTACGTCCGGTTCCGAGGGCGCCGAGGTGCGCCGCGCCGCAGCCGACGGGTGGCGGGTCGGCTCCGTGAGTGGCCCCCCAGCCGGCCGGTGACGCCGGCGTAACCGCGGGCTTCCCCCCGCTCGGAGCGACTGACACTCCGGGTTCACCGGTGCGTGACCGCCGTGTCACATCGGCGCCCATAGCGTCACCGGGACTCCCCACCCCACCAGGAGGACCCGTGAGGAACAGGAACAAGGTCGCCCGCCGGCTGGGCATCGCCGGCGCGGCCGGCATCACCGTGGCGATCGCCGCCACCGCGGTCGCGGCGTTCGCGCCGGTCAAGGACTACGCCGAGTCGGTCGTGGCCGAGTACGAGACGGTCAAGGTCATGAGTGTCGGCGACACCGTGCCGGTGACCGGCGAGCCCGGGAAGACGTTCCAGATGGTCGGCATCCCCGACGGCCTGGGCGCCCACCGCGGGCCCCGGGGCACCCGGATCGTCTACATGAACCACGAGCTTCGGGCGACGGCCACCTCCGAGCCGGTCCTCGGCGAGCCGCTGAACCGCGGCGCCATCGTGTCGCGCCTGGTGATGGACGCCCGGGGCAACGTGATCTCCGGCGACCGCGCCTACGACCAGACCTACCTCGACGACACCCTCGTCGGCCCCGCGGCCACGGTCGCCAACTCGACCCGGGCCTTCGCGCGCTTCTGCTCGGGCTCCCTGGCCGGCCAGGCCGAGGGCTTCGACCGGCCGATCTACTTCGCCAACGAGGAGGACGGCTCGACCGGCACCTTCGACGGCAAGGGCGGCCTCTCGGTCGCGATCTTCGACGGCGAGGCCCACGGCCTCACCTCCCTCGGCCGGTTCTCCTGGGAGAACACCCTGGTCCAGCGGGGGACGGGCGACCAGACGGTGATCATGGGCATGGAGGACGGCCCGAGCACGCTGGACCGCGCGGCCGACAACAGCCAGATGTGGATGTACGTCGGCACGAAGGACCGCTCGCGCGGGGCGACGGTGCTCGAGCGCAACGGCCTGGTCGGCGGCAGGCTTTACGTGTTCGTCGCGCGGAACGCGCGCATCACGAGCGAGGCGCAGTTCCAGGAGGGGACGATCACCGGCCGCTGGGCTGAGATCCCCAAGGCCAACGAGATGACCGCCGTGCAGCTCGAGGCGGCCGCCGACGCGGCGGGCGCGATGGCGTTCGCCCGGCCCGAGGACGGCGCGTTCAACACCCGCAACCGCGACCAGTTCTTCTGGGTCACCACCGGCGGGGCGGCGGGCGTCAACGAGCTCGGCCGCATCTACCGCATGGACCTGGACCGGCACGACCCCACCCGGCCGGCCCGGCTGACCGTCGAGGTCAACGCCGACCAGGTGATCGCCGAGGGCGGCGACACCGCGCTGAGCCCGGACAACATCGACGTGAGCAGCCGCCACCTCATGGTCCAGGAGGACGGCACCAGCGAGACCCGCGCGGTCATGGCCGCCAAGGGGCGCGACGGGGCCATCTGGCGGTTCGACCTCGCCGGGAGCTCGGGGATCGACGCCGAGTCGGCCACGCGCGTGGTGACGCTCACGCCCCCCGGCCGCGACGGCGTCGCGGTGGGCCCGGGGGTGTGGGAGACCAGCGGCATCATCGACACGGCGTCGCTGTTCGGCTCCGGCAGCTGGCTGTTCGACGTGCAGGCCCACGGCCCCACGGCCGCGCCGGCGCCCAACACGGTCGAAGACGGCCAGCTCCTCATCCTGCGACGCACGAAGGACGACCGCGACTGACCGACGGGGTCCTCCCCGCGCAGGCCGCTGCCGGCCGCGTCCCCCCGGGGCGCGGCCGGCAGCGTCAGGAGCGTCGGCGAGCGCGGGCTCCGCGGTGCTAGCGGTCCCGCCGGGCGCGGGGGTGGGCCCGGTCGAAGTCCTCCCGCAGGTGGGCGGCGGTGACGTGGGTGTAGACCTCGGTGGTGACCGGGCTCGCGTGCCCGAGGTGCGCCTGCACGTAGCGGATGTCGACCCCGGCCTGCACCAGATGGGTCCCGCAGGAGTGGCGCAGGGCATGGGGGAACACCCGCACGCCCTCCTGCACCAGGCCGGCGCGGACGGCCAGGCGGTCGATGATGCGCCAGACATCCGACCGGCCGATCCGCCGGCCCCGGGCGCCCAGGAACACCGCGTCGGCGTCGCGGTGACGGACCTGGTCGCCCCGCGGGCGCCGGTCGCGCGCCCTGAGCTCCGGGCGCGCGACGGCCAGGTAGGCGATCAGCGCGTCGCGCGCCACCGAGGGGACGGCGACCGCGCGGTGCCGCGCCCCCTTGCCGAGCACCACCGCATGGGGGTCCTCCGGGTCGTCGAGCGCGAGCGCCGACAGATCCAGGCCGGCCGCCTCGCTCGCCCGCAGGCCGCAGCCGTAGAGCACCTCGACCAGGGCGCGGTCACGAGCGCCGAGCGGCCCCGGCACGGCGGCCGCCGCCTCGCACAGGCGCCGCATCTGGGCCTGGGAGAGGAAGACCACCTCCCGCTGGACCCGCTCCTGGCGCCCGGGGTCTCCCCCGCCGTCGCCCCCGGCCGGCGGGCGCAGATCGGCCACCGGGTTCTCCAGGTCCAGCAGGCGCGACCACCAGCGGCAGAAGGCCCGCACTGCGGCCACCCGCCGGGCGCGGCTGGACACCCGCCCCTCGAGCCCGTCGCGCCAGCCCTGCCACCACTCCGGCCCGATCGCGGCGAGCGCGGCGGCGGCGGCGCGGGCCGCGGGATCGTCCTCGACCCCGAAGGCCGGGGGGGGCGCGGTGGCGGGCGCAAGGCGGAGCGCGTCGGCGAGCAGGCCGAGGTCGCGCCGGTAGGCGGCACGGGTGTTCTGGCTCCCGCGCCCGGCCAGGAAGCCCGCGACCAGCCGCCAGTAGCCCTCGGCGCGGACCTCCGGCGGGGGGCTCATCCGCGCGGGTGGGCCTGGCGGAGCGTCTGCTGGAGCGCCTTGGTGGTGACCCCGGTGTAGCGCTGGGTGGTGGCGAGGCTCCGGTGGCCGAGCACCTCCTGCACCACCCGCAGGTGTGCGCCGTCGCGCCCCCCGGGCCCCTCCAGCAGGTGGGTGGCCGCGGCATGGCGCAGCAGGTGCGGGCCGCCGGCGCGACCCATCGCCCGCAGCTCACGGGCGACCATGCGGTAGACCGTGCTCCCGTCCAGCGGGCGGCCGGTGCGGGACAGGAAGACCCTCGCCCGGCCGGCGGGCAGGAAGCTCCCGGTGGGTTCGGCCAGGCGCGGGCGGCCCTCCACGAGCCACTCCCGCAGCGCGTCGACGGCCGGCTCGGTGAGCGGCACGGTGCGGGCGCGGCCGCCCTTGCCGACCAGGCGGAGCGTCTCGTGCTCGAAGTCCAGTCCCGCCAGGCTGAGGTCGCAGACCTCCTGCCGGCGCAGGCCGCTGCCGTAGAGGACCTCGATGATCGCCCGGTCGCGCAGGGCGATGGCCCGCGCCACCGTGCGCGGCGCGGCGGCCGCGGCCTGCGCCGCCACCCGGTCGGCCAGGCCGATCGCGTCGGGCTGCGAGAGGCGCGGCACCGGCCGCGGGGCGCGCCGGGGCGGGTCCACCAGGTCGGCCGGGCAGCGGCCGCGCGGGAAGAGGGGGCCGAGCCACTCGCGGGCGGCGGTGAGCGCGCGGCGGCGGGTGGCCGGGCCCCAGCCCCGCGCGGCGAGCGCCGCCTCGAGCGCCGAGGGGGTGATCTCTTCCGGGGCGGGGACCCCCTGCGCCCGCAGCCAGTCGGCGATCAGGCGGCAGTCGCGGACGTACCCGGCCTGGGTGTCCTCCGCGAGCGCGCGCCCCCGGCCCCCCTGCTTCGCCAGTCGGGCGGCGAGGGCGGCGAGCGAGCGGTCCCAGGCGTCGCGGGGCATGGGGTCTAGTTCGCGGGACCCAGCACGGAGACCTCCGACACCCGGGCCCGGTAGCGCCCGTCCACCTGGTCGGGGAGGCGGGTGATCCACAGCACGTACACCGCGTCGGGCCGCGGGACGCGGAGCGGCACGCGGACCTGGCCGCCGGTGAACTCACCGCGGCCGTAGACCGGCCGGCGGCCGTCGGCCCCCGGGGAGCCCTGCACCTCGAAGGCCCCGCCGCGGCTGGGCGAGACCACGTCCATCCGCCGCGCCTCGGCCGGGCGCTGCAGGCGCACCAGCAGCCCGACGCCCGGCTTCAGGTTGCCGAGCTCCGGGGTGTCGTAGCGCTCGGTCTCCCAGAAGCTCTGGGGGTCGCCGTCGTAGGCCAGCGGGACCAGGTCCCCGCGCTCGGTCCCGCCGCCGTCGGGGTCGTAGTCCTGCACCGCCTGCTGGGGCAGCACGACCAGCCGCTCGTCCGGGCGCGGGCCGTCCGGGGTCGTCGTGACGCCCCCGCCGCCGCCGCCACCGCCGGTCGGGATGACGCCGGTCGCCAGCAGCGCGGCGACCGCGCCGCCGGCCAGCAGGGCCAGCCCGCCGGCCGCCCACGGCCAGCGCCGCCGGGCGGGGCCGGGCTCCCCGTCCTCGCGGGCGATCTCGCCGGTGTCCTGATCGTCGACCTCGATCTGGGGCATCGACTGGGTCCCCGCCTCGGGTGCCTCCTCCAGGGCCTCGGCGAGCTCCTGCGCGCTCGGGAAGCGCGCCTCGGGCTCCTTCATCCCCGCCCGCAGCACGGCGGCGGCCAGCGGGCCGGGCACGTCCGGGGCGACCGCCCGGGGATCGGGCATGGGCTCCTGCACGTGCCGCAGGGCGACCGCCAGCGGGTTGTCGGCCGGGAAGGGCAGCTCGCCGGTCAGGCACTCGTACAGGACGATCCCGAGCGCGTAGACGTCGGTGCGCCCGTCCACCTCGTGGCCCCGGGCCTGCTCGGGCGCGAGGTAGTCGCTGGTGCCGATCATCATCCCGGTGCGGGTGAGGCCGGCCTCCTCCTCGGCCATGAGGCGGGCGATGCCGAAGTCGGTGAGCTTGGCCTCGCCGGAGGGGGTCACCAGCACGTTCTGGCTCTTGATGTCGCGGTGGACGACGCCGGCCCGGTGGGCCACCTCCAGCGCCCGGGCGACCTGGGCGCAGATCCGCGCGGACTCCTCGGCGTCGAGGCGGCCGCGGGCCCGCACCAGGGCCTTGAGCGACGTCCCCTCGACCAGCTCGAAGACCAGGTAGGGGCCCTCGTCGTCGGCGCCCTGGTCCAGCAGGCGCACCAGGTTGGGGTGGGACAGGCGCTCCACCACCTCGGCCTCGCGGCGCAGGCGCTCGGCGAGCTCGGGGTCGTCCTGCACGCGCGCGTGGAGCCGCTTGACCGCCACCTGCGCGCCGGTCGCGGTGTCGGTGGCCCGCCAGACCGTGGCCATGCCGCCGCTGCCGACCGGCTGCTCGAGGCGGTAGCGCCCGCCGAGCAGGGTGGCCTGGGTCATTCCCTCACACCGCGGCGATGACGTAGATCACGAAGGCAAGGTAGAACGGCAGGCCGAGGGCGAGCACCGGCCAGGTGACGGCGCGACGAAGGCGCAGCCCCGCCCAGACGATCGCGCCGCTGACCAGGGCGAGCACGCCGCTCACCACCGCGAAGCGGTCGAGCTCCCATGGGGTCAGCGCCAGGCCGACGCAGACCGGGATCGTCGACTGGAAGACCATCGCCCCGGTGATGTTGCCGAGCGCCAGGGTGTCCTTGCGGTCCCGGATCCAGAACACGCTGTTGAACTTCTCCGGCAGCTCGGTCGCCAGCGGGGCGATGAGCAGCGAGAGCGCCAGGGTGGGGACCGCGAGCGCGTCGGCGACGCCCGTGACGCCCTGCACGAACAGCTCGGCGCCGGCCACGATCAGCCCGAGCCCGATCAGGCTCTGCACGACGATCGCCGCGGTGGCCGGCCGGACCGCCCGGCGGTGCAGGTAGAGGGGCTTGATCTCCTCCCCGTGGGCGGCGTCACCCTGCAGGGTGCGCCACACGTAGACCCCGTAGGTGGCCAGCAGCCCGAACGCGACCGTGGTCTTCGCCCAGCCCGGGGCGTCCACCACCCCGAGCAGGATCGCCACCGCGAACGCGCCGAGGAAGAACGTGAGGTCGCGCCCCATCACCCGCCGGTCGGCGGTGATCACCCGGGTGCGCCGGCCCCGCGCGGCGAAGACCAGGGTCGCCGTGGCGACGACCGCGAACGCGAGGGTCGCGAGCAGGAACGGGGCCCCGACGATCGCGCCGATGCCGACCTCCTCGGCGTCCTCCTCGCCGCTGAAGACGATCGCGATGATCGGGATGAGCGTCTCGGGCATGGCGGTGCCGACCGCCGCCAGGATGCTGCCGGTCGCCCCGTCGTCGAGGTGGAGCCGCTCCCCGAGCCACTCGATGGCGTTCACGAAGAGCTCGCAGCCGGCCAGGATCACGACCAGGCTCGCGAGCAGGAGGAGCACGTCGCCCACGACCGGGCGAGTCTAGTCCGGCCCATCGGGCGCGCCGGCACCCGGCCCGCCCCCCGCGTCGCCCCCCGACCGTTACCATCACGGGCGTGTCCGCCGCACCCACCGTGCTCATCGTGGAGGACGACGAGGCGATCGCCGACTCGATCGCCTACCACCTCGACAAAGCCGGGTTCCGCACGCTGCAGGCCGGCGACGGCGGCCAGGGCCTCCGGCTCTTCCGCCGGGAGCGGCCCGACCTGGTCATCCTGGACCTCATGCTCCCGCAGATGGACGGCTGGCGCTTCACCGAGCAGCTGCGCGGTGAGGACGCCCAGGTGCCGGTCATCATGTGCAGCGCCCGCACCAGCGAGCACGACCGGGTGCACGGGCTGGAGATCGGGGCCGACGACTACATCTCCAAGCCGTTCTCGATGAAGGAGCTCGTGGCCCGGGTGGGGGCCCACCTGCGCCGGGTGGAGCAGCAGCGCCGCCCCGGCGGTCGCGGCCCGGTCGAGGTCGAGGGGCTGGTGGTGGATCCCGAGCAGGTGCAGGCGTTCGCCCACGGCGAGAGCGTCGGGCTGACCCCGCGGGAGTTCGAGGTCCTCTACGCCCTCGTGATGCAGCGCGGCAAGCCGATCCCCCGCAACCGCCTGTACCGCGAGGTGTGGGGCTACGAGATGATGGCCGGCGATCGCTCGGTGGACGTCTTCGTGCGCAAGCTGCGCCAGAAGCTCGAGCGCGCCGTGCCCGAGACCAGCTTCATCCAGACCCACTACGGCGTGGGCTACCGCTTCGACCCGGCGCCGGCCGGCGCCGTGGGGTAGACCGGCCGGTCCCCGGCGCGGACAGCCGCAGCCCGGGGATGTTGGCCGCGGGGCCAAGGTGGCCGGTGGTGCGGTGCGGTGGAATGCCGCCCAGCTGATCGACCACCGCCCAGCCGTCGTGGCCTCGTAACGGCGGAGGACGCCGAGCCGGTTTCGACCTCCTTTCCCCGGCAAGCGGCGCCATCGGAGGAGGCGCGCCTGAGCGGCCCGGGCCGGGCCGGGCCGCGCAGGCGGACGAGCGGGTCAGGCGGCCTCGCTCATCTCCTCCACCTCGCCCGCGCCCTCCCGATGGCGCAGGAACGAGTAGGCGACGCCTCCGATCGCCCCGCCCAGGAGCGGGCCGACCAGGTAGATCCACAGGTTCGACCACTCGCCGGCGTAGACGACCGGCGCGATGGAGCGGGCCGGGTTCAGCGAGCCCCCGGAGATCGGCCCGATCACCATGAGCGCGACGAAGATGAACAGGCCGATCGCGAAGGGCGCGAAGACGCCGCTCCACGGCGACCGGTCGGTGGCCACCGAGCTGATCACGATCACGAAGAGCGCGGTCGCGATGAGCTCGAGCACCATGGCCTTGCCGTCGCCGGTGCCCGGCGTGTTCACCATCGCGTCCTTCACGCCCTCGGCGTAGAGGGTCACCGCCATGCCGGTCGCCGAGAAGGCGCCGACCAGCTGGGCGATCCAGTAGCCGGCGAGCTCACCGGCCGGGAACTGCCGGCCGAACACCAGGCCGAGGGTGACCGCCGGGTTGAAGTGGCCGCCCGAGATGTGCCCGAAGGCGAAGATCATCAGGGCCAGGCCGAAGCCGAAGCCGGCGGCCACGCCGATGCTGGTGATGGCGTCGGGCGACTGCACGGACACCGCGACACCGGAGAAGGCGAGGAAGAGGAAGCCGAAGGCGCCGACCGCCTCGACGACCAGCCGCCTCCAGTACGGGATGGGATTCACGGGCACGGACCTCCAGGGCACGGCGCGGGGCTGCGGGGGGCGAGCCGCCGCGCAGGAAGGGGCGAGGCCATCCTAAGGGGCGCGCCGCGGCCACCACGGGAGAACCGCGCCGGCGTGGCGGCCCGGTGATCGGTTGAGCGGGCCCCCGGGCCTCCGCTAACCTCCCCCGGCCCGGGGGGGATGCCCGAGCGGCCAAAGGGAGCGGTCTGTAAAACCGTCGGCTCAGCCTACGGAGGTTCGAATCCTCCTCCCCCCACTCTCCACGCCGACCCGGTCCGGCTCGCCCTGAGCCGGCCCGGCGGCCGGCAGGGTCCGCCGCCCCGGAGGCGGCCCGGTGGGCTATGATTGTCGCCGCTCTGGAGGCCGGTCTGTGACCCGGCGACCGGCGCGCTCGCCCACTTAGCTCAGTTGGTAGAGCACTTCCATGGTAAGGAAGGGGTCGGCGGTTCGAGTCCGCCAGTGGGCTCTGGCCCTTGCGCCGGGGCGGAGTAGCTCAGCTGGTTAGAGCAGCGGAATCATAATCCGCGTGTCGGGGGTTCGAGTCCCTCCTCCGCTACTCAGGGAAGCCCCGCGCACGCGGGGCTTCTCCTGTCGGGAGCGGCCTCGTGCATCGCGCGCCTCGCCCTCCTTGACTTGACTCATTCCAGAACAGGCGTCTAGCCTGCGCGGCGTGGCCGCCGCCCCCGACGCCGAGGACGTGCTGCGCCGGTCGGCGCTTCGCGTGACACGGCCCCGGGTCGCCGTGCTCGGCGCGGTGCACGCCCATCCGCACGCCGACACCGAGACCATCGTGGGCGCCGCCCGGGCCGAGCTCGGGAGCGTGTCGACCCAGGCGGTCTACGACGTGCTGCGGGCGCTCACGACCGCCGGCCTGGTGCGGCGCATCCAGCCCGCCGGATCGGTGGCCCGCTACGAGGCCCGGGTGGGCGACAACCACCACCACGTGGTCTGCCGCGCCTGCGGTGCGGTCGCCGACATCGACTGCGCCGTCGGCGACGCCCCGTGCATGACCGCCCCTGCGGGCCACGGATACGCCATCGACGAGACCGAGGTCACCCACTGGGGCCTGTGCCCGGGATGCACCGGGCCGGCCTCGCACCCCCGCACCTGACAACGCATGCCGCGACCGGAAGGCGAGAGCAACGTGGAGAGCGAAGGCAAGTGCCCGTTCACGGGCGGACACGGGAGGTCCAACCGCGACTGGTGGCCCAACCAGCTCGATCTGGGCGTCCTGCACCGGAACCCGCCGGCGGCCGACCCCATGGGCCCCGGGTTCGACTACGCGAAGGAGTTCGCGACCCTCGACCTCGACGCGGTGAAGCGCGACATCGAGGCGGTCATGACCACCTCGCAGGACTGGTGGCCCGCCGACTACGGCCACTACGGCCCCCTGTTCATCCGGATGGCGTGGCACAGCGCCGGCACCTACCGCATCAGCGACGGCCGCGGCGGGGCGGGGTCCGGTGAGCAGCGCTTCGCGCCGCTGAACTCCTGGCCGGACAACGCCAACCTCGACAAGGCCCGGCGCGTGCTCTGGCCGGTCAAGCAGCGGTACGGCCGCAGGCTCTCGTGGGCCGACCTCATGGTGCTGGCCGGCAACGTGGCCCTCGAGTCGATGGGCTTCGAGACCTTCGGGTTCGGCGGCGGCCGCGAGGACGTGTGGGAGCCCGAGCAGATCAACTGGGGCAACGAGGACACCTGGCTCGGCGACGACCGCTACCGCGGTGACCGGGAGCTGGCCGACCCCCTCGCCGCCGTCCAGATGGGCCTCATCTACGTGAACCCCGAGGGCCCGAACGGCAACCCCGACCCCCTCGCCGCCGCCCGGGACATCCGCGAGACCTTCCGGCGTATGGCGATGAACGATGAGGAGACCGTCGCGCTCATCGCCGGCGGCCACACCTTCGGCAAGACCCACGGCGCCGGCGACGCCGCGCTGGTGGGCCCGGAGCCCGAGGCCGCCCCGCTGCAGGAGATGGGCCTCGGCTGGCAGAGCGCCTACGGCAGCGGCAAGGGCGCCGACGCCATCACCAGCGGCCTGGAGGGTGCCTGGACGCCCACCCCCATCACCTGGGACAACACCTACTTCGAGACGCTCTTCGGGTACGAGTGGGAGCTCACCAAGAGCCCGGCCGGGGCGTATCAGTGGGTGCCGACCGACGCATCGGCGACCACGGTGCCCGACGCCTTCGACCCGGCGAAGCGCCACACGCCGGTCATGCTCACCACCGACCTGTCGTTGCGCATGGACCCGGCGTACGAGCCCATCTCGCGGCGATTCCTGGAGAACCCGGACGAGTTCCGGCTGGCGTTCGCCAAGGCCTGGTTCAAGCTCACCCACCGCGACATGGGCCCGATCCCGTGCTACCTGGGCCCCGAGGTCCCGGCCGAGCCGCTCATCTGGCAGGACCCGGTGCCGGCCGCCGAGTACGACCCCGTCACCCCCGAGGACGTCGCGGCGCTCAAGGAGGCCGTGCTCGCCTCCGGGCTCTCGGTCGCCCAGCTCGTGACCACCGCCTGGGCGTCGGCGTCGACCTTCCGGCGCACCGACAAGCGGGGCGGCGCCAACGGCGCCCGTATCCGCCTGGCGCCCCAGCGCGACTGGGAGGTCAACAACCCGCCGGCGCTCGCCGCGGTCATCCAGGCGCTCGAGAAGGTCCAGCAGGACTTCAACGCCCGCAAGGCGGGGACCGGCACCGGGGTGTCGCTGGCCGACCTCATCGTGCTGGCCGGGGGCGCCGCGGTCGAGCAGGCCGCGCGCGACGCCGGAGTGGAGGTCGAGGTGCCGTTCGCGCCCGGCCGCACCGACGCGCTGCAGGAGCAGACCGACTCCGAGTCGTTCGCGGTGCTGGAGCCGCGGGCCGACGGCTTCCGCAACCACCTGCGCCCGGGCCAGGACCGGCCGGCCGAGCAGCTCCTGGTGGAGCGGGCCGACCTGCTCGGCCTGAGCGCCCCCGAGATGACGGTGCTCATCGGCGGCCTGCGCGCGATCGGCGCCAACCACGACGGCTCGGCGCTCGGCGTCCTGACCACCCGCCCCGGCGCACTCACCACCGACTTCTTCGTCAACATCCTCGACCCGGGCACCGCGTGGGCGCCGGTGGGCGAGCCCGAGGAGGTCTTCGAGGGCCGCGACCGGGTGACCGGCGAGGTCCGCTGGACCGGCAGCCGCGTGGACCTGCTGTTCGGGTCCAACTCGCAGCTTCGCGCGCTGGCCGAGGTGTACGCGAGCGACGACGCCCGCGAGGCCTTCGTGCACGACTTCGTGGCCGCGTGGGACAAGGTGATGACCCTGGACCGGTTCGACCTGCGCTGATCCCCCTCGCCCGGGCCGGCCCTCGCGGCCGGCCCGGGCGCCGGCCCCGCATGGCAGGCTGCCGCCGTGAAGGTCCACCTGATCGACGGCACGTACGAGCTCTTCCGCAACTACTACGGGATCCCCGCGAGGCTCCGCGACGGGCCGGGGCGCGCCGCCCGCGGGGTGGTGCGCGGCATCGTCGCGATGCTCGGGGAGGGGGTGACCCACGTCGGGGTGGCCACCGACCACGTCATCGAGAGCTTCCGCAACGACCTGTGGCCGGGCTACAAGACCGGCGCAGGGGTCCCGGAGCCCCTGCGGGCCCAGTTCGGCCTGCTGGAGGAGGCCCTGGAGGCGATCGGCGTGCGGGTGTTCCCGATGGTCGACCTGGAGGCCGACGACGCCCTGGCCGCACTCGCCCGCCAGGCCGCGGCCGATCCCCGGGTCGAGCAGGTGCGCATCCTCACCCCCGACAAGGACCTGGCCCAGTGCGTGCGCGGGGACCGGGTGGTCCAGGTGATCCGCCGCGACGGCACGGTGGTCGACGAGGCCGGGGTCGTCGCCCGCTACGGCGTGCCCCCGGCGTCCATCCCCGACTGGCTCGCCCTGGTCGGCGACTCGGCCGACGGCTATCCGGGGCTGCCGGGCTGGGGCGCCAGGTCGAGCGCGACGGTGCTCCGCCGCCACGGCCACCTGGAGGGGATCCCGGACCGGGAGCGCGAGTGGGACGTGGAGGTGCGCGGCGCCGCGCGGCTGGCCGCGGCCCTGCGCGAGGGGATGGAGGCGGCCCTGCTCTTCCGGAACCTGGCGACCCTGCGCGACGAGGCCGACCTGGTGGGCTCGGTGGACGACCTGCGCTGGCGCGGCCCGGCCGACCCCGCGGCGGTCGCCGCGGTGGAGGAGCGCCTGGGCTGGCGGGAGGGCCAGGCGGGGAGCTGACCCGGCCGGTCGGCGCCCGGCAGGCCGGCGGCGGGACGCGCTGGCAGGATGGGAGCGATGCCGACCCTCAGCCGCTGGTGTGTACGTGCGGCCCTGGTCTACCTGGTCGGGGGCATGGCCATGGGCTCGTGGATGCTCGTGCACGACGCCGTGCGGGGCTTCACCCCGGGGCCGCCGTGGCCGTCGCTGCACGCCCATGTGCTGCTCATGGGCTTCCTGCTCATGCTGGTGATCGGCGTGGCGTACTGGATGTTCCCCCGCGTGCAGGGCCGGCGGCCGGGCCGGGAGGGCGGCTGGATCGCCTTCGGGCTGATCAACGCCGGGCTGCTGCTGCGCCTGCTGGCCGAGCCGCAGACGACCGGCGCCGACCCCGCCACGGCCTGGCGGGTGCTGCTCGGGGTCGCCGCGGTGCTGCCGGCGCTCGGGGCGCTCGCGTTCGCCGTGACCATCATCCCCCGGGTGCGCGCGGCGCTCTCGCCCGAGGAGGCGCGCCGGCTGCGCGCCGCCCACGCCGCCCGGCAGGCCGGCGAGGAGTCCTAGGCGGCGGGCGCGGGCCTGAGCGGTGCGGCGGCCGGGCGCGGGCGGCCGGCCACGACGACCAGCACGGCGACCACCACGCACAGTGCTGCCGCGACCAGCGCGAGCGCGCCGGCGAGGGCCAGCCATCCGACCCCGCCGGCCACGCCGGCCAGGAGCGCCGCGAGGCCCGGCGTGAAGAGCGCCACCTCCGCGGTCGCGAGCGGCGCCGGGTAGAGGTCGGCGAGCTTCGGGGCGCCCCCGATCCCGGCCAGGTGCGCGTAGCGGCCGGTCCACACCAGCATCGGGACGACCTTGAACAGGTGCCCGGAGGTCACCCCGGCCCCCAGGCCGACCATCAGGGCGAGCGCCACCGGCACGGCCACCTCCAGGGGGTCGAGCGCCCCGAGCGCGGCGAGCAGGCCGGCCACCGCGGCCCCGCCGGCGACGGCGGTCCCGAGGACCAGGTGCGCGATGGGCGCCTCGGCCCGCCGGCGCCGGTGGCGGAGCACGCCGATCGTGAACCACAGGGCCAGCGCGCAGGCGATGGTGAGCAGCGCCGCGCCGGCCGCGACCAGCGGCCCCGCGCCGACGAGGAGCCCGAGGGCGAGCGGCGGGACCGAGGCGTTCCAGCACGCCATCGCCCAGGTGCCGGGCGCCACCGGGTGGCCGTGGGCGAGCGCCAGCATCGGCCCGAGCTTCAGGGCCACCGCCACGATCGTGCCGCCGATCCAGCCGACCAGGGCCACCGCGGCGTGCGCGGCGATCAGGCGCAGCCGGTCGGTCGCGAGGAAGGGCTCCACCCGGTTGGCCGCCATGAGCCCGCCCATCGCGAGCACCACCCAGAGCCATGTGGTGGCCAGCGCGATCCCGGCCCCGGCCGCGCCGAGGGTGCCCGCCCGCCACGCGCGCCACAGCGCCCGGACCAGGAACGCCCCGATCAGCGCGCCGCCGGCCACCACCAGCGTGCCGCCGGCCGCGATGAGGCCGGCGGCGCCGGTGCCGAGGCCCGCCGCGAGCAGCACGCCACCCAGGCCCACCCCGGTGACGGCGCCCGCCGCGGGCCACGGCCCGGCCACGGACTGGCGGATCACGACCGGCACGAGCTGCAGCATCGCGCCGAGGATCGCCAGCGTGAGGAAGGCCAGGCCGTACAGGTGCGCGGTCACCAGCGACGCCGATCCGTAGACGGCGCCGGACGCCAGGTCGCGCGCGGCCACCGCGAGGGCGATCGCACCGGCGACCTGGGCCATCGACGCGGCGAGCAGCGCGCCGGAGGGCAGGGCCCACGGGGGACCGCCGACCGCGCGCTGCCGCTCCAGCGTGCGCGCGCCCGGCGTGCACCGGCCGCGCGCGCTCATGTCGTGGTCGGGTCCCCGAGCGCCCGCCGGCCGGAGGATCCGATCCGGTCCGGGTCCCAGGGCGGATCCCAGACCATCTCGATCTCGACGTCGGGGCCGCCGGGCCGCTCCAGGGCGCGCTCGACCCCGTCCACGATCACCCCGTGCAGGGGGCAGCCCTGACTGGTCAGGGTCATCGTCACCTTCACCCGCTCCGGCCCGACCTCCAGGCCGTAGACCAGGCCGAGCTCGACGATGTCGACGCCGAGCTCGGGATCGACCACGCGCGCGAGCGCCGCCCAGGCCTCGTCCTCGGTCATGACGGCCGGTCCCGCCAGATGGTGGTCACCGTGCCGCGGTCGTCGGCGCTGATGCGGTACGCCCAGCCCTGCTCGTCCAGCAGCGGCAGGAGGAACGCGGGGACGCGGTCGTTCACCTGCACGAGCGCCTCGCCCACGGGCAGGGCCTCGAGGGCGGCCAGGGTGCGCTCCATGGGCTCGGGCGGCGCCAGGCCGCGCACGTCGAGCTCGACCCGGGCCTCCGGCTCCGGCACGTCCGCGTGCGCCGGGGCCGGCGCGGCCGGCGCGTCGGCGGCCTCGGGCCAGTACACGGTCTCCAGGTCGTCCGGCGCGCGCGCGACCGTGTGGCGCCGGAAGCCCTTGCCGGCCATCACCCGGTGGAGCGGGACCGGGTCGAAGGGTGTCCGCAGGGCGAGCGCCTGTCCCGCGCCCAGGCCGTCCACCGCATCCATGATCGCCCGGAAGGGCTCCTCACCCCGGGCGAGGAGCGGCCGCACATCGAGCCGGACGATGTCCAGGCCCGGCGGTGGCATCGCCGCGTCGATCGTCGTGGTCGCGTCCATCAGCGCATCCTCCCGGCTCGACTCGGCACGATCGTCACACGCCCGGGCAGGTTTGTCTAGGCATCCGCGGAAGAAATGTCGCGGCGGTGGGCCGACAGGTACCGCACGCCCTCGGAACCGGCGACGATCGACCTCGCCGCGCCGCGCCGGACCACCGCCACCACGCCCGGGCGCAGGACGTGGTCCTCGCCGTCGACCGTGAGCGTGGCCGAGCCCGCGACCGGCACGACCAGCACGTCGCGCTCGGCGTTCACGTGCCGGCCGACGCCGCCCGCCGGAGGCCATACGACCAGGGTGAGGTTGAGGTCGCGGGTGGCCCGCCCCCAGGCGGGGCCGCCGGTCGGGGCCACCACGAGCCCGGCCTCGGCCGGCCGGCCGGCCAGGCCCAGGCCCCCGGGAGGCGCCGTCGTCCGGGCGGCCGGGAGCACCTCGCGCGCCTCGATCGCGATCAGGCGGACCATCCCCCGGGCGATCAGGCGGGCGTCCTTCGTCGCGGCGGCCGCGTCCAGCCGCGCCCGGGCGAGCGCCCACCGGGCGACCAGGTCCGGGTGCCCGGCCACGAGGGCGGGCAGGACCTGCTCGGCCACCACGCGGACGTGCCCCAGCCCGTCGCCGGCCAGGAACGCGACCGCCGCGCCGGGGGGACCCGTCCGCGCCACCCGAGCCTGCACCAACCACGCGTCGTGGTCGCGACCGAGCGCGTCGATCGCGCCCTGCGAGACGCCCATGACCTGCCCTCCCGCGCTTGCCCCCGCGCCCGCGGGGCGGTAGACCTTGTATTGATCCAATCGTGCCAGGAGAAAGTCAGTGGCGCCGTGCGGCGGCTGAACACCTGCGGGGCCCTCCTCGACGACCGGCTGGACCGGGACGCCGCGCTGGTGGCGATCGTGACCCCCGAGGAGGCCTGGGACCGGGCGCGGCTGGCCCGGTCCTGCGGCGCGCTCGCCGGATGGCTCGCCGGGCGCGGGGTGCGCCGCGGCGATGTGGTGGCGATCGCGATGCCCGACTCGCCGGCCTGGGTGGCCGCGTTCCTCGCCGTGCTGCGGATCGGGGCGGTGGCGGCGCTCGCGAGCCCCGCGCACCCGCGCGACCGCCTCGCCCCCGCGCTCGCCCGCCTGGGCGCGCGGCTGATCCTCTCCGACGACCCCTCCCTCGCCCCCGGGATCCTCCGCGCGCCGGCCGCGGAGGTCGCGGCCGCCGCCGCCGAGGACCGCCTGGACCCCGGCCTCGCGGCGACCTCCGGCGACGACCCGGCCTACCTGCTGCTCACCTCGGGCACGACCGGGCCGAGCAAGTGGGCGGTCCACCGCCACCGCGACATCCCGGCCTGCGCGGCCACCTACGGCCGGCGGGTGCTGCGGCTCGGTCCCGGCGACGTGACCGCCTCGGTCGCCGGCCTGGCCACCTCCTACGGCCTCGGGAACACCTGCTACTTCCCCCTCGCGGCCGGCGCCGCCGCCTGGATCGCCCCGGACCAGGCGAGCCCCGCCGGCGTGGCCCGGGCCTGCACCGAGGGCGGTGCCACCGCGCTGTTCGGCGTGCCGACCTCCTGGGCCCGGCTCGCCCGGCACGTGGCCGAGGGGCGGATCGGGCGGGACGCCTTCGCCGGCGTGCGGCTGGCGGTGGCCGCGGGCGAGCCGCTGCCGCCCGCGGTGTGGGCGTCGGTGGAGCGCGCGACCGGCCTGCGGCTGGTGAACGGCCTGGGGTCGAGCGAGGCGACCAACCTCTACTGCTCCGACCGGCCCGGGTCGCCGCGGCCGGGGACGGTGGGCTGGCCGGTGGCCGGGTACCGGCTGAGGATCGTCCCGCTGCCCGGGCAGGACCCGGACGGGCACGAGGGCGAGCTGCTGGTCCGGGGGCCGACGCTCATGTCCGGCTACCTGGGCGACCCGGCGGCGTCGGACCGCGCCCTGGCCGGCGGATGGCTGCACACCGGCGACCTGGTCCGCCGCGAGGCGGACGGCAGCCACACGGTGCTCGGGCGGGCGGGCGACCGGGTCAAGGTCGGCGCGCTGTGGGTCGACCCGGCCCGGGTCGAGGCCGCCCTGATGGCCGACCCCGCGGTGAGCGAGGTGGTCGTGACCGGGGTGGAGGACGCCGAGGGGCTGCTCCGCCTGGTGGCGGTGGTCGGGGCGCCGGCCGGCCCGGCCGACCTGGACGCCCGGCTCGCGGCCCGATGCCGCGCGGGCCTGGCCGTGCACGAGGTGCCGCGGGCCTTCCGGGTGGTCGACCGGCTGCCCACGAGCGCATCCGGCAAGGTCAACCGCGGCACCGTCCGCGAGATCGCCCGCGCGGCCCTGGCCGTTCCGGCACCATCCCCCGAAGGAGCCACGTGACCCGCCCCCCCGACGACCTCCTGGAACGCTGGAACGCCTGCGGCTACTACCGCACGACGAACATGCGCGTGCTCGAGGCCGGAGCCGACGGCAGCCGCTTCGCCCTCACGGTGACCCCGGAGCTCCTGCAGGCCTACGGCACCGCGCACGGCGGGGTGCTCGCCGGGCTGATCGACGCCGCCATGGGCCTCGCCATCCTGGCCCGCCAACCCCCGGAGGAGGGCTGCGCGACGATCGAGATGAAGCTGAACTTCACGGCGCCCGCCCCGCCGGGTGAGCTCTCGGCCCGCGGCTGGGTGGTCACCGAGGGGCGCCGGCTGTTCGTCGCCGCCGCCGAGGCCCGCGACGCGCGCGACCGCGTGGTCGCCGTGGGGCAGGGCACCTTCCAGCGCTTCCAGGCGGCCGGGGCATGAGCATGGACGGCCGGGTCTGCATGGTCACCGGCGGCGCCGGCGGCATCGGCCGGGCGGTGGCGGCCGCCCTGCTCGGCCGGGGCGCGCGGGTGGTGCTCACCGACCTGGACCCCCAGGTCACCGAGCTGGCCGCCGGGCTCGGCTGCACCGGGGTCGAGCACGACGTGACCGACCCCGACGCCGGGGCGCGGGCGGTCGCCGCCGTGCTCATGGCCCACGGGCGCCTGGACGTGCTGGTCAACAACGCCGGCTGGGACCGGCCGGCGCTCTTCGCCGACACCACCCCGGCCGACTGGGACCGGATCGTCGCCATCAACTACCGCGGCGTGCTCGCCACCACCCACGCCGCGATCCCGGCCCTGCGCGCGGCCGGCCCGGGCTCGGCGGTCGTGTCGATCGCGAGCGACACCGCCCGGGTGGGCGGCTGGGGCGAGGCGGTCTACGCCGGGGCCAAGGCCGCGGTGGTCGCCTTCAGCAAGTCGATCGCCCGGGAGCTCGCGCGCGACGGCATCCGGGTGAACTGCGTGTCGCCCGCGGTCACCGAGACGGCCTTCGAGGCGCGCCTGCGCGAGGACGAGGTGGGCCGGCGGATCGTGGAGGGGGCGGTCCGCGCGGCGCCGATGCGCCGGGCCGCGCGGCCGGAGGAGGTGGCCGAGGCCGTCGCCTTCCTGGCCTCGCCGGCCGCCGGCTTCATCACCGGGCAGTCGCTCTCGGTCAACGGCGGGGTGGTGATGTGAGCGCGCCGCTGGCCGACGGCTTCGGCCGCGTCCACCGGGCGCTCCGCCTCTCGGTGACCGACCGGTGCAACCTGCGCTGCCGCTACTGCATGCCGGCCGAGGGCCTGCCCTGGTGCGCGCCCGGCGAGCTCCTGACCGACGACGAGGCCGTGCGGCTGGTCGGCCTGTTCGCCCGGCTCGGGGCCGGCCGCGTGCGGGTGACCGGGGGCGAGCCGCTGGTGCGGCCGGGGGTGGCCGGGCTGGTGGGCCGGATCAGCGCGGTCCCGGGCGTCTGTGAGGTCTCGATGACCACCAACGGGGTGCTGCTGGCCCCGCTGGCCGACGACCTGGCCCGGGCCGGGCTCGCCCGGCTGAACGTGAGCCTGGACAGCCTCGACCCGGACCGCTTCGCCCGGGTCACCCGCCGGCGCGACCTGGACCGGGTGCTCGCCGGCATCGACGCCGCCCTGGCCCACCCCGGCCTGCGCCCGCTGAAGGTGAACGCGGTGCTGCTGCGCGGGATCGGGGAGGCCGACGTCCTCCCGCTGGCCGAGATGGCGCGGCGGCGGCCGGTGGTCATGCGGTTCGTCGAGGCCATGCCCCTCGACGCCGACCGCGCCTGGCGCCCGGCCGACGTGGTGCGCGGGGCCGAGGTGCGGGCGATGATCGACGCGCGCTGGCCGCTGATCCCGCTGGGGCGCGAGCGGCCCTCCGACACCGCCACCCGCTGGCGGTTCGCCGACCGCCCCGGCGGCGCGCTCGAGTTCGTGAGCTCGGTGTCCGAGCCGTTCTGCGCGACCTGCGACCGCCTGCGGATCACGCCGGACGGGCGCCTTCGGACCTGCCTGTTCTCCGACGAGGAGACCGATCTCGCCGGGCCCATGCGCGCGGGCGCCGCCGACGCGGAGCTCGAGCGCATCGTGCGCGCGGCGGTGCTCGGCAAGCCCGCCGGGCACGCCATCGGCGCCGGCCGCCGGGTCGAGCGGCCGATGAGCCGGATCGGGGGCTGACCCGCCGGCGCCCCCGCCGTCGGGGGCGCCGGAGTGGCGCGTCAGGTCACGGAGAGCAGCCCGGCCGCGCGGTCTGGACCCCGGCCAGCGCCGCGCCGCCGGTGACCTGACGAGCGGGGTCGGCGGCGTGGCGGCGGCGCAGGATGCCGCGGGGCCGGCGCGAGCGGCGGACCTCGCGGGCGAGCTGGTCGGCGTGCAGGCGGGCCAGTTGCGGGCACATCGGGTTGGTGGTCATCACGGCCTCCGGTGCATGGTCGGGTGTGCTGACCACGCTATGAGGGCGGCGCAAGGGCGGCATCGTGAGACCTGACCATCTTGGGCCGGCGGGGGGTGTGTAGACGCCGGCCGGCCGGCGCCGGACCTATGTAGGCGGCGGCGCGAGGCCCCGCTCGGCCGCGACCCGGGCGGCCGCCGCCCGGCTGTGGACCCCGAGCTTGGCGAAGATGTTGGCCACGTGGCGCGCGGCGGTGGCCTCGCTGATGACCAGCCGCGCCGCGATCCCCCGGTTGGTCGCGCCCTCGGCCAGCAGGGCCAGGACCTGCGCCTCGCGTCCGGTGAGGTCGCCGGCCCCCGCCGGCGCCGCGCGCCGCGTCGGGGCCCGCCGCCCGAGCGCGCGCAACACGCCCTCCATGCGCTCCGCCCACCCGTCGGCGCCCATCGCGCGCGCCCGCTCCCGGGCGACGGCGGCGAGCTCCGCCGCCGCGCCGGCGGCCGGCGGGACCCTCACCGCGGCGAGCGCGAGGTACGCCGGCCAGGTCATGGCCTCCCGCCGGCGGGACAGGCGGTCCAGGGCGTCGATGGAGGCCCGGACGGGGGCAAGGTCCGGGGCGCAGCCGGCGGCCAGGGCGGCGCACGCCTCGAGCGCCCCGGCCGCGGGGACGCCCGGGACCGCGAGGGCGACGTCGGCCCAGCGGCGCGCCGCCGCCGCGTCGCCGGTCGTCGCGGCCAGCCGCGCCCGGGCGGAGGCCGGCCAGTAGACGTCGGGCCCGCCCGCGCGCGCGGGGACGAGGGCCAGCAGGCGCGACGCCTCGTCCAGGCGCCCGGCGGCGAGGGCGGCGTCGGCGGCCCAGTGCCGGACCAGGTCCAGGTCGTGCTGGGGGTCGCCCACCTCCTCGATCGCCGGGATCGCCTCCAGGAACGCCGCGAGCGCCGCATCGGCGCGGCCGAGGGCCAGCAGGTGGTCGGCGTCCTGGACGACCTGCTCCAGCGCATCGAGAGGATCCGTCGCGCCGGGGTCGCCGTCGGCGGCGGCCTCGAGCTCGCCCCGCTCACGGTGGACGGTGGCGCGCAGGTGGCGGGCGTGCGTCGCGTACCGGCGCAGGCCGTGGGTGACGGCCAGGTCCGCCGCCTCGGCCAGGGGCGCGAGCGCGTCGAGCGAGGACGCCGGATCGGCGATCATCGAGACCACCAGGTTGTTCTGCGCCCGCAGCACCTCGATCGGGTCGTCGAGCGCCCGGGCGCGGGCCAGCGAGTCGAGCAGCCGCGCGCGCCCCTCCTCGCGCATCCCCGCCCCCCACAGGGCGGTGCCCAGGGTGGTCAGCAGGTGCACCCGCAGCACCGCGACCTCGTGGCCGGGGGCGTCACCGGCGATCGCGAGGCCCTGGCGGGCGACCTCCATGCACTCCTCCAGGACCCCGGCCACGAGCAGGCCGCGGGCGTGGACCGACCACACGCGCAGGCGGGCGGCGAGCGGGGCGGCCGCGGGCAGCGCCAGGCGCGCCTCGTGCATCAGGGCCAGGGGCTCCCCCCGCTCGCCCAGGCTCAGCCGCACATCCGCGGCGAGCGCCTGGGCCACCCGCTCGCGGTGGTCCCCGAGCGCCGCGAACGCCACGCGGGCCTGGTCGATGACCCCGGCCGCGCCGTCGGCCGGGGCCGTGCGCATGAGGTGCTCGCCGAGGTCGAGCAGGGCCTCGGCGCGCGCCTCGGCCCCGAGGGCCGGCTCCCACAGCGCGACGGCCCGCTCCAGGTGGGCGCGGGCCTCCGCGTAGCCGCCCAGGCGCTGTGCCCGGCGGGCGGCCTCACGCGAGGAGGAGAAGCCGCGCGCGCGGTCCCCGGCGGCGATCGCGTGGCCGACCAGCTCCTCCAGGGGCACCGGGACCCCGGCCCGCTCGGCGGCGTCCAGCACGGCCGCGTGCCGGCGCCTGAGGTCGGCGGTCACCAGCCCGGCCAGGGCGGCGTCCCGGGTGATGGCGTGGCGGAAGGCGAAGCGCATGCCGCCGGGGTCGGCCTCGTCCTCGGCCACCAGCCCCGCCGCGCGCATGCGCCCGAGGGCCTCGATGACCTCCGCCTCCGGGGCCCCGGAGGCGGCGGCGAGCAGGCGCAGGTCGAACCGCTCGCCCAGCACGGCGGCCCAGCGCACCAGCTCACCGTCGCGCTCCGGCAGGCGCCGCACCGGCGCCAGCGCCATCTCCTGCACCGTCCACGGCACCCGGGGCCGGCCGCCGGCCCAGCGCCCGCTCTGCGGGTCCAGGTCGCCGGCCGCCACCGCCTCGCGCACCAGCTCCTCGACCACGAAGGGGACGCCGCCGCTCATCTCGTCGATCCGCCGGTGGGCCTCGGCGGATGCCGGGCGCCCGATCATGTCGTCGACCATCCCGTCGACGCATTCCGGGGCGAGCCGGCCGAGCACCACCTCCTCCCCCAGGCGCTCCCGCGCGAGCTCGCGCCTGAGCACCTCCAGGCCCGTCCCGGGCTCGGCGAACGGCGTGCGGTAGGTGACCGCCATCAGCACGGGCGCGCCGGCGAGCGCCCGGGCGAGCGACGCGACCAGCGCCTGGCTCGTGGGATCCGCCCAGTGCAGGTCCTCCAGGACCAGCAGGAGCCCGTCCGCGCCGGCCACCGCCCGCAGGAAGCGCGCGGCGGCCTCGAAGAGCACGGCGCGGTCCTGGTCGCGGCCCCCGGGCCCGGCCATCTCCGGGAGGACCATGGCCGGGAAGGCGGCGGCGAGCGGATCGTCGGGCAGCGGGGCGTCGGGCCGGGCGCGCCGGTCGGCCCGGAGGGCGTCCTGGAGCACCCCGAGGGGCAGGGCGGCGTCGAAGGGGCTCGCGCGGCCCTCGATCACGACCCATCCGCGCACCCCGGCCGCGGCGGCGAGCTCCCGGACCAGCCGGCTCTTGCCCATGCCGGCCTCCCCGGCCACCTGCACCAGGCCGCCGCGGCGGGGCCCCTCCAGCCGTGCGCGCAGCCCGGCGAGGACATCGTCGCGCCCCACGAGCGCCCGCGCGAGGAGCGGGCCGGCGCCGGTCAGCGGCCGGGCGCCCCCTCGCGCCCCCGCTCATACGCCGTCTGCGCCCGCTCGACGCCGGCGACCCGCTCGCGCTGGATGTCCCCGGCCCGGGCCGCGGCCACCACGCCGGACGCCTCGATCCCGGCGAGCGATCCCTGGAAGCGGGGCACGACGTGGCGGGCCAGGAGCTCATAGCTCCGGTGGGTGGCCTCACGCCCCGCCCACTCCTGCCCCCAGACCAGCAGGGCCCCGAAGCCGCCGCTGCGCTCGGCGAGCTCCTCGATGGCGGCCACGGCGTCGTCGGGGGTGCCGACCACCCAGCCGGCGGCCTCGCACATCTGGTCGACCACCCGGTCCGCCGGCCCGGGCACCGGCGCGGGGCGGCCCGTGACCGTCTGCACGTAGCCCAGGAGCCAGCGCGCGGCGCCCTCGCGCACCCCGTCGCGGGCCTCCCGGCGCGTCTCGGCCAGGTGCATCGGCACCACCAGCCGCCAGTCCTCCCGGCGGACCTCGCGCCCGGCGGCGGCGGCCGACTCCTGCGCGATGGCCCAGTGGGCGCGGAGGTCGATGGGACCCCGGGGGCCCTTGCCCGCGGCGAGCTGGAGCACCCCCGCCCCGTGGCGTCCCGCAAGCTGCATGCCGGCCGGCGACTCCATCGAGGTCACCGCGATGGGCGGGTGCGGCCGCTGGTAGGGCCGCAGCTGCAGCACCGCGTCGTTCAGCCGGTACCAGGTGCCGGTGACGCTGAGGGGCTCGGTCTCGGTGAACAGCCGCACGATCAGGTCGAGGGCCTCGGCCATCCGCTCGCGCAGGGTCGCCGGGTCGAGCCCGAGCATGAGCGCGTCGGAGAGGTGCCCCCCGGGCCCGACGCCGAACATGACCCGCCCGCGGGTGAGGTGGTCCAGCAGCACGATGCGGTCGGCCACGATCAGCGGGTGGTGGTAGGGCAGGCTGACCGCGCCGGTCCCGAGGCGGATGTGGCGCGTGCGCTCGGCCGCCACGGCCAGGAGGATCTCCGGCGCGGCGACGGTCTCCCAGCCGGTGGTGTGGTGCTCGCCCACCCACGCCTCGTCGAAGCCGAGCCGGTCGAGGTGGGCGATGAGCTCGAGGTCGCGCTCGAGCGCGAGGGTGGGGTTCTCCCCCGGCTCGTGGAACGGGGCGAGGAAGGTGCCGAAGCGGAGGCTCACGGCGCGCGGCGGAGGCCGGCCGCGGGGAGGTCCGCGGGGAGGGGCACCTCGGGCACGGGGCGGCCCTCGGCGTCGGCCCACGCCACGTACGCCAGGCCGTCGCGGCCCTCGTGGGCGCCGGCGGCGCCGACCGCGATCAGCCGGACCGGCGCCGTGGTCCCGTTCACGAGCTGCCGGCGCACCTCGGGCGCGACCCGGGCGAGCTCACCGGGCCCGAGGTCGACGGGCTCGCCCTCGATCACCAGGGTCAGCACCCCCTCCAGGACCAGGAAGACCTCCTCCTGGCGCTCGTGACGATGGATGCGGCCGCGCTGGCCGGGGGCCAGGAGGAGGTGGTTCAGCCCGAAGGCGGTGACCCCGAGCTCGCGGCGCAGGGTCTGGAACCGGTCGGCGCCGGGGTCGAGCCGGGTCCGCGAGACGCCGTTCTGCATGAGGGGAGGCTAGCGATGGCTAGAAGGCGCCGGCGGGCGGGCTCCACCCGGCCCGGGGCGCGGCCGGCGCCGGATCGGCCGGCGGCCCGGTGGCCCCGACCAGGCGCTCCAGGGCCTCCACCGCCGGGGGCCAGAACTGCGTTCCCGCGCACGCCCGGCACTCGGCCAGCACCTCGAGCACCCCGTCGGGGTCGGCGCCGAGCCGCGCGCTCATGGCGTCGAACGCCTCGGCCAGGGCGATGATGCGGGCGCCCTCGGGGATCGCCTCACCGGAGAGCCCGTGCGGGTAGCCGCCCCCGTCGATGCGCTCGTGGTGGTGGCGCACCCACAACGCCTCCTGCGCGCCGAGCGCGACCTCGGCGAGGGCGGCGCCGCGGTCGGGGTGCTCGTGGACCACCTCCCACTCGGCGTGGGTGAGGGGCCAGGACTTGGTCCAGATCTCCTCGGCGAGCCCCGAGTCGTGCAGGCGCGCCGCGGCGTGGAGGGAGTCGGCGTGGTCGGCGGGCCACCCCAGCTCGACGGCCAGCGCCCGTGCGAGATCGGCGACGCGCTCGGCGTGGGCCTGGGCGGGATGCGTGGGCGACGGCATCGCGGGACCCCGGAGATCGGCTCGGATGGACGCCGATCGTACGCGGTGACATCACGCACCACCATGTTGCGGACAACTACTTAGCTCCGCGTTCGGGAAACCGCGGAGGTGCGGGATGACATCCGCCCGCCGGCGGGAGGCCAAGGGTCCGGAGCGGGAATAACCCGCCATTCTTCTGCCCTTAACCTGATCTTGACGTTGGCATCGCCGTTGGTAGCGTCCCGCCACCCGCGGCCGCAGTCGGCCGACCCGTCCTGCGAGGAGGCGCCGAACCGGATGACATCCACCGCGACGAGCATGGTCATCCTTTACATGATCTTCGTGGTGCTCGGCGTCGCGATCTTCGCCTTCGTGTTCGTGTCGACGCGCCGCGGGCGCGCCGAGGGCGGCCAGGGGGCGCCGGTCGAGAAGCTCGAGCGCTTCGAGCCCATCTGGGGCCTGTTCGTGGTCCTGCTGCTCGGCGTCCTGCTCGCGTTCACGATCTGGCGCGCGCCCTGGTTCCAGGACCAGGACGGCGATCAGCAGGTGAGCATCGAGGGCATCCAGTTCGGCTTCCTCGTGCAGCCCACGTCGGTCACCACCGGGACCCCGGTGACGTTCACGGTGAGGTCACGTGACGTGAACCACTCGGTCGGCCTGTACGACCCCGACGAGAAGCTGATCCTCAACATCGAGGCGCTCCCCGGGAACTTCCAGAAGCGCACCTACACCTTCACGAAGCCCGGCACGTATGCGATCCGCTGCCTCGAGTTCTGCGGCTATCAGCACCACAAGATGGTGTACCCGACCTTCCAGGTGACTGAGTCATGACGACCGCGGTCCCGCCCTACGAGGGCGCCCTCCCGTACGACGGATCACCGCTGGCGCCGGCGCTGGTCGCCGCCCGCACGAAGAGCCTGGTGCTCCGCTTCATCTGGACCTCCACCGCCTTCCTGGCCATCGCCGGCACCCTCGGCCTGATCCTGCGGCTGAACCAGGGCAACGTCATCGCCATCGACGACAACCTCTGGTACGCGATGATGACCGCGCACGGCCTCGGCGCGTTCGTCGCGTGGGCCGGCTTCTTCCTCATGGGCATCTCGTTCTGGGTGCTGCTGAAGTGCGGCTTCCCGCTGCGGACGTTCGTGTTCGCCGAGGCCACCTTCTGGACGATGGTCATCGGCACCCTGGGCATCGTGGTGACCACCCTGCTCGCCGGCTTCGGCGGCTCGTGGGTGTTCCTGTACCCGATCGCGTTCAACTCGGCGGGCCAGTGGGGCGACGCGACCACCGGGGTGTTCTCCGCGTCGGTGCTGTTCGCGGGCCTGTCGATCCTTGCGTACTGCGTCGCGGTGCTCCACACGGTCATCAGCCCGGCCCAGCAGGCCGAGAAGGACACCTTCGGGCAGCGCCTGGGCCTCGCCTTCGGCTTCGGCTTCCTGTCCCCCTCGCGGTTCCGCACCCGGCGGGGCAAGACGCCCTACCCGGTGCTCCCGCTCTCGGTGAACGCGCTGGACATGTTCCTGGCGACGCTGCCGTTCGCGCTGCTCCTGGTCTTCCAGATCATCCAGTCGATCGACAACGACTTCTCGATCGACGACGTGGTGGCGGGCAACCTGCTGTGGGCGTTCGGCCACCCGGTCGTCTACCTCCTGCTGTTCCCGGCCGCGGCAACCTACTACTACCTCATTCCGCGCTACGCGAAACGTGAGCTGGTGGCGGGGCGGGCGGTGGCGGTGGCCTGGCTCATCGCCCTGTTCATGAACGTGCTGGTGTGGGCGCACCACCTGTACCTGCAGTACCCGCAGGACTCGACCGCCCAGCAGACGCTGAACACGATCATGCAGCCGACCACCTACGCGCTCGTGCTGCCGTCGGCGCTCTCGCTGTTCTCGATCGCCGCGACGATCTACCGCTCCGACTTCGAGTGGAACGTCGCGTCCAAGTTCCTGGTCGTCGGCATCCTGTCGTGGCTGGTCGCGGGCCTCCAGGGCATCGTCAACGCCACCGCCTACTGGCAGGAGACCATCCACAACACCATGTGGATCGCCGGTCACCTGCACAACATGGCGTTCCTGAACATGGGGATGCTCATCTTCGGCGCGATGTACGCCTTCCTGCCGGAGCTCACCGGGCGCAGGATGTACAGCGAGCGCCTGGGGAACATCCACCTGTGGGGCACCGTCATCGGCGGCTACGGCTGGGTCACCTTCCAGATGATCCAGGGCCTCATGGGCGCGCCGCGCCGCTGGGCCAACTGGGACCTGCTGGACGACAGCCTGATCACCCTGACCCACGTCACCCTCGGGTTCCTGGTGATCCTGGTCCTGGCCCAGCTCGTGTTCGCGTACAACCTCTACAAGACCCTCCGGTCCTCCCCGTTCGAGCAGGCCCGGGAGGTCCCCGCCTCCTGACCGCACGGCGGCGGCCCGGCCATCCGGCCGGGCCGCCGGGAGCCCCGGTTGGACACCTTCCTCGCCCACCTCCCGCACACGCTCCTGGCCATCGCGGTCGTGGCGCTGTTCGTGCGGCTGGAGATGGGCGAGCGCCGCCTGGAGGCGGCCCTCGCGACCGCCGGCGACGACGACGTCGAGTCGGCGAAGCGCACGGCCCGGCCCATGTCCGCCCGCAGCGCCGCGGGCATGGTCATCGGGTCGCTGCTGGCGGGCGCGGTGGTCGTGATGAGCGCCACCGCCTTCAACGACGAGCAGCCCTCGCCGATCGTCGTGGTCGACTACCTCATCGCGCTCCCCCTCGCCGCCCTCTGGGCCGGATGGGGCGCCCCGCGGCGCCTGGCGCCCCGGATGCGGGAGCGCATCGGGCCGGCGGGCCGCGCCGCCGTGCGGCTGGCCGTCGCCGTGGTGGTGCTGGGCGGCGGCCTGTGGGCCGGCATGGTGCTGGCGCACGGGGTGATCCTGCCGAGGGCGTAGGGCACGCCCGAGTCGGTCCGGGAGGGCGTGTCCCGTTCGATCAGGGCACGCCCGAGTCGGTGCGGGAGGGCGTGTCCCGTTCGATCAGGGCACGCCCG
>JALOLS010000142.1 GCA_025455865.1 Thermoleophilia bacterium | reverse complement strand
ACCTGGCCGGCGCCGGCGGGGTCGGCGGGGCCGGCGCGGGCGGGAACGGCGGCCTGGCCACGGGCGCGACGGCGACGGGCGGCGGCGGCGGCACCGGCTTCGGCGACGTCGGGGGGCCCGGTGGCGACGGGGGCGGCGTCGCGGTGACCGGCGGCGCCCTGCAGGTCACGGGCAGCACGATCGAGGCAAACCGCGCCGGGGCCGGCGGCGCGCTGGGTCCCGGGGTCGGCGGCCTCGGCGGGACCGCGATCGGCGCGTCGGGAACGGGCGGGCAGGGCGGCCAGGGGAACTTCGACCTGCCGGACACTCAGCCCGGTGCCGGCGGAGGCGAAGGTGGCGGCGTGTCGGCCCTTGTCACCGTCGACGCGACCATCTCCCGCTCGCTGATCGTCGGCAACGCGGGCGGCGCCGGCGGCCGGGGCACCGACGCCGAGGGCGGACGGGGCGGGGGCGTCACCGAGCCCGGCCGCCCGGCGGGCACCGGCGGCGGCGCGGTCGCCGGGAACGGCGGCCGGGGCGGGGATTCCGGCGGGATCGCCCTCCGCGGCCTCGTCGAGGACTCGACCATCACCGGCAACACCACCGGCCCGGGCGGGGCCGGGGGCAACGCCACGGGCGGCAGAGGGGGCAACACAGACGGCGGAGCCAGCAGCGGCGGATTCGCGTGGGCGGGCGACGCCGGCTCGGGCGGCTGGGTCGGCGGGGCCTGGCTCGACGGCCCGGGTCCCACCTCCTCGCTCCGGCACGGCACGGTCGCGGGCAACACGCTCGGCTCATCGGGCGCCGTCGGCACCGCCGTCGGCGGGCCACCCGGCACGGGTGCGGGGAGCGGCGCCACGGGAAGCACGCTTTCCGGGACGCCGGCGCCGCCGCCCGCGTTCGGCGGGGTCCTCGCGACCGCCGGCGCGGTGATCGCCAACACGATCGTGAGCGGCAACGCCGACGTCCAGTGCCAGGGAGTCACCGATGGCGGGCGCAACATCTCGTTCCCGGACACCACCTGCCCGGGCGCGAACGCCGACCCGCTGCTCGGACCCCTGGCCGACCGCGGAGGACCCACCAGGACGCTCCCGCTGCTGACCGGCAGCCCGGCCGTGGGCGGCGTTCCGGCCGCCGGCGCCGGGTGCTCGGCGACCGACCAGCGCGGGATCACGCGCCCGCAGGGCATCGCCTGCGACATCGGGGCGTATGAGCAGGCGCCCCCGGTCGTCCTCATCGGCGCCACGGCCGGCGTGAGCACCACCGGCGCGACCCTCCTGGGCACGGTCACCCCGAACCTCCAGGCGACGACCTCCCGGTTCGAGTTCGGCACCACGACCGCCTACGGCAGCCAGACGCCGCTCGGAGACGTGGCGGCCGCAGGCGGGGCCACGCCGGTCAGCGCGGCGATCGCCGGGTTGGCGCCCGGGACGACCTATCACTACCGCCTGGTGGCGACCAATGCCGACGGCACCAGCACGTCCGGCGATGCCACGTTCACGACCGCCGCGGGCGCCGGCGCGACGGGCGGGGGCGGCACGACCGGCGGCGGTGCCACGGAGGGGGCCGGCACGACCGGGGGTGGCACCGGCACCACCCAGGGGACCGGCCTCCCGCCGGCCAAGGCCGATCTCTCCCGCCTGAGGTCCCCGATCATCGTCGATCGCCGGGGGCGCTTCACGCTCCCGTTCCGGGCCACCCCCGCCCTGGCCGGCGGCGCGGACCTGCGAAGCCGCCGGGCCGTCCGGGTGGGCCGCACCCGGGTCGTCACCGTCGCGCGGGCGGCCTTCACCGTCCCGGCCACCGGCGGGGTCACGCTCCGGATCCGGCTCTCGAGCCGGGAGCTGCGGATCCTGAGACGAAGCGGCCGGATCCTGACCCGCGTCACCGTCACGCTCACCGACCCGGCCGGCGCGAGGAGTCAGGCGAGCAAGCGGGTCCTGCTCAGGATGCGCTCCTAGCCGCGCACCGGCCGGAGCGCCGGACTCGCCCGGCTCCCGAGCGGCGCGCCGCACGGCGCGCTCTGGCCGCCGCCGAACTGCACCTCGTACCGCGCCCCGGGCGGCGCGGTCCGGCGCAGCGCGGGGGTCCCGATCCAGACCCGCGGGAACCCGCGGCGGCGGCCCAGGCGCTGGGCGTCGGCGGCGCTCAGCAGCCCCGCCGCCTCGGCGGGCGTGATCACCCGGCAGAAGCCCCCGTGCCCGCCGAGCGGGCCCGCCAGGCGCAGATCGGCATCGAGGGTGACCTTCCCGAGCGGGGTGCCCCGGCGCCCGGTGACGTCGACCGTCACGGTGCGGCGGACGACCAGGCCGCCGTCCGGCGTCACGCGCAGCGGGACGTCGTCCACCGCGTCGGTCAGCGAGGGGAGCGCCGGGCCCATGAGCTCCACGCCGGAGACGGGGAGCTCATACGGCTCCGGGTTCCCGCAGTTGGCCCGCGACACGCGCGCCGTGAACGCGCCGGTCCCCACGACCTTCGCCCCGCCCCGGAAGATGCCGTCGCGCTGCACGACCCAGGCCGGGTCCACGTCGATGCGGCCGGTCCCGCGCCGGGCGTCCACCTCCGGCTCGTCGAGCATCAGCAGCCCGTTGACCGGGCCGCCGCCCAAGAGCTCGGTGGTCTGGGTGACGGTGCCCTCCTCCCCGCAGGGGATCGCCGTGGTCTCGCGGAAGCGCTCGACCGTGACCTGGGCGCGCAGGAAGAGGCCGGGGCGGCGCTGCGGCGCGGTGGCCCACGGGGGGAACTCGCCGGGGACCCAGGCGAGCAGCGCGGCCGTCCCCGGCGCCCGGTCGCGCACGTCGAAGCGCAGGGCGCCCGTCGACGTCGTCGTCTGTCCCCCCGCGTCCGAGGTCCAGGACCAGCTCATCCGCACGGTGCCCTGCACCGCGCTGGTCGGCCGCAGGAGCCCCGCCGCGTGCGCCGGCGCGGAGGTCAGCGCGAGCAGGGCCAGCGTTCCGAGCAGGCGCCGGCCGAACGGCACCTCAGCCGCCGCCTGCGTTCGGCGGCGCCGGGGCGGGCCGGGCCTGGGCTGGTCCCTGCATGTCTCCCCCGGAACGGACGTGAGGTGGCCCCTGCGAGTGAGGGATCGTGCCAGTGCGGTCCGGGGTTCACAACGCCAGATTCCCCGGGCCTCCCCCGGCCGGCGCGTCGGGCGAGCCGCCCCACACCGTGCGCCGGAACGCCCCGGGGGTGCGCCCGGTCGCCGCCTTGAAGTCCCGGGCCAGGTGCGCCTGATCGGCGTAGCCCAGCCGGGCGGCGAGCGCGGCGAGCGAGGCCTCCTCGCCCCGCTCCAGCCGCAGCGCCGCCTCCTGCAGGCGCACCCGGCGGATGACCCACTTGGGCGGGGCGCCCAGGTGCTCGCGAAAGAGCCGCTGCAGGGCCCGCTCGCCCAGGCCGGCGATCTCGGCCACCCGGGCGACGGAGGTGATGCCCGGATCGGCGGCGATCCGTGCCGCCAGGTCGGCGCAGCGCCGGCTCCGCTCATCCGGGCGCAGGACCAGGCGGGTCGCCGCCCACGCCTCGAGCGCCGCGAGCCCCTCCCGGTCCTCCTCGGGCCCGAGCACCCGCGCCGCCACGTCGGCCAGGTCCCCGCCCAGGAGGTCATCGGCCGGGAGCACCCGGCCGGTCAGACGCGACGCCTCCTGGCCGGGCCAGAGCGCCTGCACCGCCCCCGCCCGGAGCTTCAGCGCCCGCACCCGGCCCTGGCCGCGAAGCTCCCGCCGCCACAGGCGCGGGCTCACCCCCACCACCCGCCGCTCCGCCGCGTCGCCGCCCTCGAACGAGATGTTCACGCACGGGTCGGCCAGGAGCTCCACCACGTGGGGCGGCTCCCCGCGGAGGTCCCAGGCCGCCACCCACAGGCAGTCGACCACCCCGGCGAGCGCCGGCGACGGGGCGAACGTGCGCGAGGTGACCCGCGCGCCGCTCACCCGGCTCGACACCAGGCCGCGCGCCCGGTCGTGCCCGGCTGGTCGGGTTTCTTCAAGCATCGGTGCCCGCACCGAACCTAGCCTGTCCCGACCCGACCCGAGGAGCCCGCATGGCCGTCCAGGTGCAGCCCATCGCCGACATCCCCGCCTACACCGGCGAGCACGCGATCCCCGGCATCCGCTTCCGCCCCGCCCGGCAGGCCGCCGGCGTGAGCGCCTGGGGCATGAACGTGCTCGAGCTCGACCCCGGCTGCGACCGCTACCCCGCCCACGACCACGCCCACGACGGGCAGGAGGAGGTCTACGTGGTGCTGGAGGGAAGCGTCGTCCTCATCGCCGACGGCGCCGAGCACGTGCTGCGCCGCGGCGACATGGCCCGGGTGGACCCCGCGACCACCCGCCGGCTGCTGACCCGGGACGAGGGCGCCGTCATCCTCGCCCTCGGCGCCACCCCTGGCGTCGCCTACGAGCCCGACCGGCGCCTGGCGACCACCTAGCGCCGGCGCGGCGACGTCCCGGCCGGCGTGAGACGCCCAGCGGCGAGCCGGGCCTTGAAGATCCCGTCGCCGTCCGGGAGAGTCCGCCCCGTTCGGGAATCGCGCCCGCCGGACCGGGCGCCGTCGAGGGGGTCGGATCGTGCGCGGACGTGAGCGCAGGCAGGAGCGCAGGGAGCGCCGGCGCGGCGGCGGGCCCGTCCGCTACCAGATGCGCGAGCGCCTGCTCGCCATCGGCGACGACTTCTGGATCGAGGACGAGCACGGTGAGCGGGCGTTCAGGGTCGACGGCAAGGCGCTTCGCGTCCGCGACACCCTGGTGTTCGAGGACGCCGACGGCCACGAGCTCGCACGCATCCAGGAGCGCAAGGCCCGCGTGCGGGACTCGATGGAGATCGAGGACCCCGAGGGCGGGCGGATCGCGATGGTGAAGAAGGCCCTCGTCTCGCCGCTGCGGGACCGGTTCGAGGTCGAGGTCGACGACGGCGAGGACCTGTCGGTGCACGGCAACATCGTCGACCACGAGTACGCGATCGAGCAGGGCGGCGCGAAGGTCGCCGAGGTCTCCAAGCGCTGGTTCCGGGTGCGCGAGACCTACGGGGTCGAGGTCGACCCCGGCCACGACGACGCCCTCATCCTGGCCGTGACGGTCTGCATCGACCAGATGACGCGCGACGACTAGGCCCGCGGGCGTGTGACGCCCTGAACCGCGGCCCGCTCACTGCGAGCGGCCGAGATCATGCGGCGGGGGATCGCGTCAGGGCGTGACGGTGATGGTGCGCTGGAGCGTCGTGCGGTTGGCCGCGCGGTCGGTGGCCACCAGCCGCACCCGCACGCGGAAGGTGCCCACCGGGGTGCCGAGGAACCGCGCGCTCGGCTTCAGCACCAGGGTCTGCGCGCGGCGGAGCGTCGTCGTGCGCTCGAACACCGTCCGCGGCACGGCCGCGAGCGTGGTGTCGAGGGTGACCGGCTCGCTCGGCGTGACCCGCACCCGGACGCCCTTGCGGAACTCGCGGAGCGTCAGGCGGGACGGCAGGGGCCCGAGGCGGAGCGTCGGACGGGTCGTGTCCGCGGGGGCCGCCGGCCCGGCGACGACGACCGG
>JALOLS010000141.1 GCA_025455865.1 Thermoleophilia bacterium | reverse complement strand
CCCGGGGTCGAGGTAGTCGGCCTGGATCGGGACGAACACATAGCCCCAGATGGCCAGGGACTCGAGGAACGCGAACGACGCCAGCCAGATGAGCGACGCGGTCAGCGTGAGCCGGGTGGCGCGCCGCCGCTGCAGCCAGACGGCGAAGCCGAGGGCGAAGAAGACCACCCCGTGCGCGAACACGATGACGGTCTCGTTCTGCTGGAAGAACTCCCGCACCCGGCCCTTCGCCCCCTCGTGCGCCCATCACGCGGCGAGGCGGGCCGACACTGGTCCGGCCCGCCTCGCCTGTCGCTGGTCGCGGTGGTCCGCCACCGACGATCGTACTCCCCCTGCGGGGCCTTACCGCCCAGCAACCTCCTCCAGGCGCCGCTGAAGCTCGTGCAGCACCTCGTCGGAGACGGCCTCGACGATCTCGGGCTCCTCGATGAGGGCCCGGCGCTCGACGATGTTCAGGCGGTTGGTCACGTAGGGGTCCTCGAGCACCTCGTCCAGCTTGCGGCCCTGGTTGAGCTGCCGGGTGACGTACTCGATCAGGCGCTTGTGCTTGGCGCTCGACGATCCGACGAGCTTGGCGACCTCCTCCTTGATGCCCATCAGAAGGAGGGCGCCAGGGCGCCGGTCGGGCGGGGCGACATCGCCCGCAGGCGGGCGACGCGCTCCTGCATCGGGGGATGGGTGGAGAACAGCTTGGAGATGCCCTTTCCGTGCAGTGACGACATGGGGTTCACGATATACATCGGAGCGGCCGACGGGTTGACCCGCATGGGGATGTGGTCCGCGCCACGCTGCAGGGACTCCAGGGCGTCGGCGAGGGGCTCGGGGTCGCCGAGCAGCTCCGCGCCGGTCGCGTCGGCCGAGTACTCGCGGGAGCGCGAGATGGCGAGCTGGATGATCACGGCCGCGAGGGGCGCGATGATCATGGCCGCGAGCGTGCCGATGAGCCCCAGCGGGTTCTCGTCGTCGCCGCCGAACAGCAGCGAGAACTGCAGCCAGTTGGCGATGGCCGAGATGGCGCCGGCCACCATGGCCGCGACGCTCGCGATGAGGATGTCGCGGTTCTTGATGTGGGCCATCTCGTGGGCGATCACGCCCTCGAGCTCGCGGGGGGTGAGCGCCCGCTGGATGCCCTGGGTCACCGCGATGGCCGCGTGCTGCGGGTTGCGGCCGGTCGCGAACGCGTTGGGCTGCTCCGAGGGGGTCACGTAGACCCCGGGCTTCGGGACGCCCGCGCGCTGGGCGAGGGTGGCCACCATGCGGTGCAGCTCCGGGGCCTCGGCCTCGCCGACCGGCACCGCGCGCGACATCTTCAGGGCCATCGGGCCGCTGAACCAGTACATCGCGAAGTTGAAGACGATGGCGATGCCCACGAACAGGGCCAGGCCGGCGGCACCCCCGATGAGGTACCCGAACGCGACCAGGAGCCCGGTCAGGGCCGCCATCAGCAGCGAGGTCTTGAAGAAGTTGCGCGCCCTGATGGCGGACGTGCTCAAACCACCCTCCTTGTGGGATGACCGGGGGTCCCCGGGGAACGAAAACGAGTATAGACCGGGCGGTATCGGCCCCCGGCCCATGCGGATTGAGGCGCTGTTAAGGGAGGGTCCAGGAACGGCCTCGGCGGGCCGGGCCGCGCGGGGCGGTGCTTGGATGGGGCCGGATGACGCCATCCCTCCACCGGCGGGCCCTCGCGTGCCTCGCCTGCCTGCTGGCCGCGGCCGGCGCGCTGGCGCTGGCCGGGTGCGGCACCGGCGCCGAGGACCGGCAGACCAGGGCCGCGGACCCGCTCACCCTCGTGCGGATCCTCCCCACGCGGCCCGGCCTCGTCCCCGGCGGCCCCGCCGCCCCGGCCGACGCCCAGGCCCTGGCCGTCGCGCTGGCCGGCGAGCCCGACGCCGACCTCGAGCGGGCCATGCAGGCGCAGGGGCTCGAGCGCGCGGCGGTGCGGGTGTGGACGGGCCCGGCCGGCCGCCGGATGGTGGTGGCCACCAGCCTGTGGCAGGAGCGGCGCGGGGCGGTGGGGTTCGGGGGCGAGGCCGTCGACCGGCTGCTCGACCGGCGCGCGGCCACGCCGTGGAGCCCCCGGGGCTTCGGCGGGAGCCGCGGCGCGCGGGTCCGGGAGGGGTCCGACCAGGTGCGGGCGCTCTCCTTCGCGGTCGGCCGCACGGGCCTGTTCATCCGTGCCGACGGGCCGGTGCCGGACCAGACGCTGCTGCGCACGCTGGACCTCCTGGTGAAGGCCGCACAGGGCGAGGACCGCGAGAGCCGCTGACGTGCGCGGCCGGCAGCCGGCCGATCGCGGCATGATGCAGCCATGCACGAGCTCCAGCGCACCTACCGCGGCTCGGCCGAGCGCCCGGAGGACGAGCGCCGGCCCCTGGGATCCGACTCCGGCCCGGAGCGCGCCGTGCTGGTGGCATCGCTCGCCTGCGACGCCGAGGAGGAGGGCGACCGCCTGGAGGAGATGGCCGAGCTCCTGCGGACCGCCGGCGCCGTGGTGGTCGAGCGGGTGGTGCAGCACCGCGACCGCCCGGACCCGCGCACCTACCTCGGCCGGGGCCGCCTCGACGAGCTCGTCGAGCTGGTCAAGCGCACCAAGCCGGACCTCGTGGTGGCCGAGGGCGAGCTCAGCCCGAGCCAGCAGCGCCACTTGGAGGACCGGCTGAAGACCCGGGTGGTCGACCGCACGGCGCTCATCCTCGACATCTTCGCCCTGCACGCGGGCACGGCGGAGGCCAAGACGCAGGTCGAGCTCGCCCAGCTCGAGTACTCCTACGCCCGCCAGGAGGGCCTCTGGCAGCACCTGGAGCGCCTGGGCGGCGGCGTCGGCACGCGCGGCCCGGGCGAGACCCAGCTCGAGTCGGACCGCCGCATCCTGCGGACCCGGATGGGGGCGCTCCGGCGCCGGCTGCGCGACATCTCCCGCTCCCGGGACGTCATGCGCGAGCGGCGGCTGGCCGCCGACCTCACCCGGGTGGCGCTCGCGGGCTACACGAACGCCGGCAAGTCGAGCCTGATGAACGCGCTGACCGGCGCCGGCGTCGAGGTGGACGACGCGCTCTTCGAGACCCTCGACGCCACCACGCGCGCGGTCGACGACGCCGGCGTGCGCATCCTGGTGAGCGACACCGTCGGGTTCATCCGTCACCTGCCCCATCAGCTCGTGGAGTCGTTCGCCTCGACGCTCGAGGAGGTGCGTGACGCGCACCTGGTCCTCCACGTCGCCGACGCGAGCGAGGAGGAGACCCGGCGGGCGGCCCGCGCGGCGGCGGTCGAGGTGGTGCTGGACGAGATCGGCGCCGGCGACGTCCCACGACTTGCGGTGCTGAACAAGGTGGACCTGCTCGACCCCGACGCCCGGCAGGCGCTGCGCCATCGCCATCCCGACGCGGTGCAGGTGTCGGCGCGGACCGGCGAGGGGGTGGACCAGCTCCGGGCCCGCCTGGTCGCCTTCGCCCGGGCCCGGCTGGAGCGCCTGGAGCTGATGGTGCCCTACGCGCGGGGCGACATCGTGGCCGCGGTCTACGCCGCCGGCCGCGACGTCAGCCAGGAGGCCGGCGAGGAGGGCACGCTGCTGCGCGCCCTGCTCCCCGCCGCCGATGCGGCCAGGATCCGCGCGGCGCTGGCCTCACCCCGCCCCTGAGGGGTGGGACCTCCGGAGCCCGGAGGCCGCGCGCGCCGGGTGCGCCCTGACCGGCGGGACACACCCTCCCGACGGACTCGGGTGCGCCCTGACCGACGGGACACACCCTCCCGACGGACTCGGGTGCGCCCTGACCGGCGGGACACGGGCTCCCGAGAGGACTCGCCCGCGCCCTCAGATGATGTAGACCGGCGTCCCCACCTCGATGCGCCGGTAGAGGTCCTCGGCGTCGTGGATGTACATCCGGATGCAGCCGTGCGACGCCCGCGTGCCGATGCTGCTGGCGGCCGGGGTGCCGTGGATGCCGATGGCCGGGGCGGAGGTGCCCATCCAGCGGGTCCCGAGGGGGTTGCCGGGGCCGGGGGGCACCGGGCCCAGGCCGGCGGCCCAGGGCGAGTCGGGCGGGAACCAGGTCGGGTTGACCTGCTTCTCGATGAGCCGGAACGACCCGGCCGGGGTCGGGTGGCTCGAGGTCCCCACGGCGACCGGGTAGGTGCGCACGCGCTTCTCGCCCTGGAACAGGCGCAGCTTGAACTCACCGCGGTTGATCACGACGACCGTGCCGATGGACCGGACCTCGGGGACCGACCGCACGGCGGGCACCGCGTACTTCGCGAAGCGCCGGGTGAGGATGGCCGTGCGCACGAGCGCCGCGGCACGGTCCTGGTCCACGGTCCACCCGAACTCGGCCCGGCGCACCACCGGCCGGCCGCCCGCAAGCGACACGGCGGCGTCCCGCGCGGGCCGGTCGAGCCGCTCGGCCCTGGCCGCGACGATGGCCCGGATGCGCTTCTCGCTCACCTGCTCGCGCAGGGGCACGTTCACCGGGCGGGTGGGCTGCGCCTTGCCGCGGCCGAAGAGCATGGCCCCCTTGACGGCGTAGGCCACGTCGGCCCGGTAGCCGGCGGCGACCGGGTCGATGCTCGTGCGGGTGCCCTTGAACGTCAGCACCAGGGGCGCCCGCCGGGGCGCGACCCGCTCCTTCAGCACCAGGGCGGTCGCCTGGGCCCGGGTGAGGCCGGACACGTCGACGCCGCCCACCCGGACGTTGTCGGCGATGACGCCGGGGGCCAGCGGGTCGCCCGGGGCCGCGACGGCCGCGGCGGGGAGCGCGCAGAGGGCGGCCGTGGCGGTGGCGAGGAGGGCGGTGCGGCGGGACACTCGTGCGCTCATTCGGGCTCCTGCGCCGGACGGGGGCGACGGCGGGAGATGCTAGCCGGGTCCCGCGGAGGCGCATAGCGGGCGGGGCGGAACCCGCAACGCCCCGTTGCGCCGCTACCCGGTCTCCCCCGGCGCGCGGACCAGGGAGGGCAGCAGCCGTCCCGAGGGCTCGTGGCGGCCGACCGCGAGGTCGCCCAGCGGCCCCGGGCGACGGCGGCGGCGCAGCGTGACCAGGGCCCGCTCGCCGTCGCGGGCGACGCCCACGCCGGCGACCTCCTCCAGGGGCATCGACCCGTAGACCCCGAGCAGCCGCACCTCGCCGGCCGGGACCCGGTGCTCGGCGAGCACCCGCACCCAGGCGCGGTGCAGCCGCGCGCGGTCGATGGCCGCCCAGTCCACCCTCCGGCGCATCTGGACCGCGACCAGGCCGCGCACCCGTTCGCCGGGCCGGCGGGCGGCCCGATCCGGGATCGGCGGCACGGCGCCGATGCGGGCCCGGAGCTCCCGGCGCCGCGCCGCGCGCGCCGGGGCCGAGAGCGGCCGCGCGCCCCCGCCGGGCCGGGCGACCGGGGGGGCGGGGTCGAGGGCCGCGGCCCGTCCGGGCAGGCCGACGGCGGCGGCGAGGGGCCGGGCGACCGGCGGGCCCACGGCGTGGGGGCCGGGGTCCAGGCGGGCGGCCGACGCCCCGTGCACGCGGGCCCCGGGCGGCGCGGG
>JALOLS010000053.1 GCA_025455865.1 Thermoleophilia bacterium | reverse complement strand
CCGCGCGCGCCCGAGGGATGCACCACCACCCGGTCGCCCACCCGCACCCCGTCCCCCCAGAGCGTGCCGGTCACCACCGTGCCCGCGCCGGGGGCGGTGAAGACGCGGTCGACGAACAGCCGGGCCGGGCCGGCGGCGGTGCGCCGGGGCGCGCGGGCGGCCAGGCGGGCCAGGGCGGCGCGGAGCGCGTCGAGGCCCTCGCCGCGGGGGGCCGAGACCGGCACCACCTCCGGGCCGGGCCCCACCAGGTCGCGTGCGGCGGCCGCGGCCCGGGCGGGGTCGGCCAGGTCGCTGCGGGTGATCGCCACCACGCCGTCGTGCACCCCCAGGATGCGCATGACGTCCATGTGCTCCCGGGTCTGGGGCATCACGCCGTCGTCGGCGGCCACCACGAGCAGCCAGGCGTCGACGCCGCTCGCCCCGCCCACCATGTGGCGCACGAAGCGCTCGTGCCCGGGCACGTCGACCAGGCTCACCGGCGGCGCGCCGGTCATCAGCAGCGGCGCGAACCCCAGCGCGATCGAGATGCCCCGGGCCTTCTCCTCGGGCAGGCGGTCGGTGTCGTGGCCGGTCAGGGCGAGGACCAGCGCGGTCTTGCCGTGGTCCACGTGCCCGGCCGTCCCGATGACCACGCGCCCGCTCACCGCGCGCTCCGCACGCAGGCGGCCAGGTCGTCGACCTCGTCGTCGGCGACGGTCAGCACGTCCAGCAGGGTGCGCCCGTCGCGCACGACGGCGGCCACCGGCGGGTCGCCCCGGCGGAGCGCGTCGGCCAGCGCGGCCGGCCCGGCCGCCACCGCGCGGCTGGGGATGGGGGTCGCGGGGAGGGCCCCGCCGCCGGTCCGCCCCTCGCTCGCCACCACCTCCGCACCGATGAGGCCGGCCAGGCGCCGGGCGCGTGCGTCGAGCACCTCGGGCGGCGTGGTCAGCATCCGCAGCACCGGCACGGCGTCCCGGGCGGCGGCCGGGTCGCGGTGCAGGGCCAGCGTGGCCTCGAGCGCGGCGAGCGTGAGCTTGTCGGGCCGCAAGGCGCGCATCAGGGGGTGGCCGCGCACCCGTGACACCGCGTCGGCGGTGCCGACCACGCATCCGGCCTGCGGACCGCCCAGGAGCTTGTCGGCCGAGAAGCAGACCACGTCGGCCCCGGCGGCCACGCTCTCGGCGATGCGCGGCTCGTCGCCGAAGGCCGGATCGCCGCCGAGCGCCCCGCTCCCGGCGTCCTCCACGAGCACCAGGCCCCGCGCACGGGCCAGGCGGGCCAGGTCGCCGAGCGGCACCGACTCGGTGAACCCGACCACCCGGAAGTTGGAGGGGTGGACCACCAGGAGCGCCCGCGTGCGGGGCCCCACCGCGTCGGCGTAGTCGGCCAGCCGGGTGCGGTTGGTCGTCCCCACCTCCACCAGCCGGCAGCCGGACGCGGCCAGCACGTCGGGGACCCGGAACCCGCCGCCGATCTCCACGAGCTGGCCGCGGGACACCACCACCTCGCCGCCCCCGCCGAGCGCCACCAGCGCGAGCAGCACGGCGCCGGCGTTGGTGTTGGCCACACAGGCGGCCTCGGCGCCGGTGAGCGCCCGCAGGTGATCCTGCACCAGGTCGTGGCGCGAGGCCCGGGCGCCGGTCTCGGGGTCCCACTCCAGCGTGCAGGCGCCGGCGGCGTCCAGGAGCGCCCGGCGCGCGGCGGCGGCGAGCGGGGCCCGGCCCAGGTTGGTGTGCACCACCACGCCGGTGGCGTTGATCACCCGCCGCAGCGCCGGCCGCAGGCGCGCCGCCACCTCGGCCGCGAGGCCCTCGGGGCCCTCGGCGGCCGTCCGGCGGCGGGCCAGCGCGGCCCGCACGGCGTCGACCACCGCCCCGCGCGGGTGCTCGCCCACCAGGCCGGCCACCTCGGGGGTGGCCAGCACGGCGTTCACCGCCGGGAGCGTGCGGCGGGGATCACTCATGCCACCATGATCTCGCCCGGCGGCCCCTCCTGCAGGGCCCCGACGGGCCACCACGGCACCCCGCGGACACCCAGCGCCCCCTCCAGGGCGGCGAGCCGATCCTCCCCCACGGCGATCAGGAGCCCGCCGCTGGTCTGGGGGTCCACCAGCAGCGCCCGCCGCTCCGGGGCGACGCCGGCGTCCCAGCGCACCCAGGGCTCCAGGAAGGCCAGGGTGCGGCGGGCGCCGCCGGGCGAGTGGCCGGCCAGGCCGAGCACGCCGTCCAGCGCCGGCACGGCGTCGGCGTCCACCCGCGCGGCCAGGCCGCTTGCGGCCGCCACCTCGCGCAGGTGCCCGAGCAGCCCGAAGCCGGTCACATCGGTCGCGCAGCGCACCCCGGCCTCCAGGGCCGCGGCCGCGGCGTCGCGGTTGGGCACGAGCATCGACGCCACCGCGGCGTCCCGCGCCTCCGGGCGCCCGTCGCGCGCCGCGGTGAGCGCGATGCCGGTGCCGAGCGGCTTGGTCAGCACCAGGCGGTCGCCGGCCCGCCCGGCGTCGTTGGTCATCAGCCGGTCCGGGTGGGCCAGCCCGGTCACCGCCAGGCCGTACTTGGGCTCGGGATCGTCGATCGAGTGGCCCCCGAGCACCGGGCAGCCGAGCTCGGCGGCCGCGGCCGCCCCGCCGGCCAGGATCTGGCCCAGCACCGCGGGATCGCCGTCACGGGGGTAGGCGGTCACCGCGAGCGCGAGCAGCGGCGTGCCCCCCATCGCGAACACGTCCGAGAGCGCGTTGACCGCCGCGATGCGCCCGAACAGCCCGGGGTCGTCGACCGGCGGGGTGAAGAAGTCGACGGTCGCGACCACCGCCCGGTCATCGGCGATGCGCACGACCGCCGCGTCGTCCATGTGCTCGGGGCCCACCAGCACGCCGGCGTCCGGCGGTCGCCCGGGCAGCGCGGCCAGCGCGGCGGCAAGCTCGCCCGGGGCGAGCTTGCAGCCGCATCCGGCGCCGCGCGAGAGCAGGCCGCTCAACCGGTGGTCGTGGGCGGGGGCGGGGCGGCGCAGTCGAGCACGGCGTCCTGGCCGCGCTTGAGCGTCCTGGTGGCGATCGGCGTGACGGTGTTGACCCGCGCGAGCTGGCCCCGCTGCAGCGCCCGGCCGACGGCCGCCCACTGCTTCAGGCCGGTCTGGTAGGTGTCCAGGCCGTTCCGCACGCAGGTGCTCGCGCCGCTCGCCGCCGCGCGCGTCGCCGCGGTGGACGCGGTCGTGGTGACCGCCACCAGCCGGGTGCCGGCCGCCACGCGGCAGCGGCGGGCGGCGGCGCCGGTCCCGGTGCACTTCGACGCGGCCGTGACCGCGTTGGCGATCGGCCGCTCGTACGTCGCGACCGCGAGCTTCACCGTGCGGTCGCTCGCCGTCGCGGCCGATGCGGTCGCCAGTACCGCGCCCGCCACGGCGGCCGCGAGCAGGGTCGTCCTCATGTGCTTCCTCCCTCGGGGTGGGTGGTCATCGGCCGGCCTCCAGGTGGGGGGCGGCCAAGAGGATCGCGAGCGCCGTCTGGCCCTCGGCGAACCCGCCGGCCCGGGCTCGGGCCAGGGCCTCGTGCACCGGCATCAGCACGACCGCCAGGTCCTCCCCCGCCTCGGGGTGGGGGGCGGAGAGCTCGACGCCGGTCGCCAGGAACGCATCGGAGCGCAGGCCCAGGTGCGCGCTGCTCGAGAAGAACGTGGACAGGTGCCGCCAGTGCGCCGCGCGGCCGCCGGCCTCCTCGGCCAGCTCGCGCGCCGCGGCCTCCAGGGGGGCCTCGCCCTCCTCGATCGACCCGGCCGGCACCTCCAGGGTCACGTCGCGCACCGGGTGGCGGTACTGGCGCACCAGCACCATCCGCCCGTCGGTGGTGACCGGGACGCAGAAGACCGCCCGCGGCGCGGTCACGTACACATACCCGCGCTCGCCCCCCCCGTCCTGCAGCGTGTCGCGCAGCACCGTGCGCCAGGGGCTCGCCGCGATGATCTCGCTCGCCACCACCGCGGGCGGCGCCGGGACGGTGAGCAGGCCGGCGCGGGCCAGGCGCGCGACCAGGGCGGCGGTGCGGGGGCCGGCGCCGTTCATGCCCTCGGCGGACGCGGCGGCGAGGTCCGCGAGGGTGTCCAGGTCGCGCCATTCATCGACGTGGTGGACGAGCAGGCCGGCCTCCCGCGCCCGCCGGTCGGTGACCGTCCGGCACGCCGGCGTGGACCAGGGGATGTCGCGGAAGGCCGCCTCGTGGCCGCGGCGGGCGGCGATCATCCAGTAGCCGCCGTCCCGCGCGGGCCCGAGCACCAGATCGGCGCCCGTCGCCAGGGCGGCGAAGGCCCGGCGGATGGCGCCGGGCGGCACCCCGGGGATGTCGGACGAGACGATCGCCGCGGGACCGTGGCGGTCGAGCCCCAGGCGCAGGGCGTCGGCGAGCCCGCGGCCCTCCTGCTCGACCACCGGCACCCCGGGCACCAGGCGGGCCAGGGCCGGGGCGTCGTCCGGCGCGGCCAGCAGGGCCACGTCGGCGCCCTCGGCCCGGCAGCCGTCGATGGTGTCCAGGAGCATCGCCCGCTGCAGCGCGGCGGCGTCCTCGGGCCCGAGCGGCGGGGTGAGGCGGGTCTTCGCCCGCCCGGGCACCGGCGCCTTGGCCACCACGAGCACCCGGCCGCTCATGCGTGCCTCAGGGTGACCGCGAGCATGGCCGCCCCCGCCCGGGCCGACGCCCCCAGGCGCCCGGCCACCTTGCTCTCGCCGCCGCGCCGGACGCGGTAGCCCACCTCGACCTCGGCCACCCCGAGGCCGCCGCGGGCGGCCTTGACGATCATCTCGGCCGGCCACCCGAAGGTCATCTCGCGCATGCCCAGGCGCTCCAGGGCGTCGCGCCGCACGGCCCGGAGCGACGGCACGTCGCGCACCCGCAGGCCGTGCAGCGCGCGCACCAGGGCGGTCACCACGCGGTTGCCGACCCGCTGCTGGGGGAGCAGCGCCCCGGGCTCGCAGCGCACCCGGGCGCCCAGCGCCAGCGCCGCGCGGCCCGCGAGCACCGGCTCCAGCACGCGGGGGATGCCGGCGGCCTCGTCGGAGCCGTCGCCGTCCAGGAACACCAGCACGTCGGCCCCGGGGGCCGCCGCCGCCCCGGCCGCGCAGGCCCGCCCGTAGCCGCGGCGGGGCTCCACCACCACGGTGGCGCCGGCCGCCCGGGCCACCGCCACCGTGCCGTCCCGCGACCCGCCGTCCACCACCACGACCTCGTCCACGACGCCTTCCGGCAGCTCGGCCAGCAGCGCCGCGAGGCCGGCCTCCTCGTCGAGCACCGGCACCACCGCGGCCACCCGGGGGCGGGCCGGCAGCGGCGGCAGGGCGGCGGGCCGCGGGCGCCGGGCGCGATGGACCCGCCAGAGCGCCGCGGCGGCCAGCGGGCCGTAGACCAGCCAGGGCACCCACGCCGGAAGCGTGCCGTCGAGGCCGTACAGGTAGGACACCGGGAGCATCCCGGTCAGCCACATCCAGCCGGGGGCGACCGTGAGCACCATGAACGGCACCAGCCAGAGCGCGTACCAGGGCTGCACGTAGTCGACCGCGAGCAGGAGCACCCCGAGCACGAGCAGGCCCGTGCGGGCGACCTCCTCGGGCGTGCGGTGGTCGCGCACCGCGACGGCCAGGATGGTGGCCGCCAGCACCAGGGCGCAGGCGGCCACGGTCCACGACGGGCCGAGCACCGGCTCCAGCAGCGGCACCAGGCTCCCGTTGAACCGCTCAGACGCCCAGAAGTCGCCGATCGAGCCGGCCACCCCGGCCCCGACGCCGAGGAACGGCAGGTACGCGGCCACGACCAGGGCGAGCGCGGCCAGGACGAAGCGCCGCCCGCCGGCGCGGGCCAGCGCGGGCACCAGCAGGAGCGGCCCCAGCTTGACCAGCGCGGCGAAGGCCACCGCGGCGCCGGCCAGCGCGGCCCGGCGGTGGGTCCAGGCGAGCAGCAGGCCCGAGAGCCCGAGCACCGCGAGCGCGTCCAGGTGGCCGTTGCCCGCCACCTCGCTGATCGCGAGCGGATGCCACGCGTACACGGCGACCCGCTCGGGCGGCATGCGCCGCCGCAGCAGCGTCAGCACCAGCAGCGCGCAGGCGGCGGCCTCGGCCAGCAGGAAGAGCCAGGTGGTGGCGCGCAGGCCGTCGCCGAACGCGATGTGGGCGGTCACGAACGCCGCCTGGGCCCCGGGCGGGTACACCGTGGTCCAGTCCGGGTGGTTGACGAGCGGCCAGGCCACGTCGTCGCGCAGCGGGGCGAGCTCCTCGTCGATCGGCGCGAAGCGGTAGGGGTTGACCCCGCCGGCCAGCACCCGCCCGTCCCAGGCGTAGCGGTGGATGTCGGTCGAGAGCGGCGGCGTGGCGTCGGTGGGCACGAAGGCCGCCACGCGGAAGGCGCCCGCGAGCGCCAGCACCAGCACGAGCCCGGCCCAGCCGGCGCGAAGCCCCCGCCAGCAGAGCACCGCCGCGGGCAGGAACACCGCGAAGGCGACCACCTGGGCCACCACCTGCCGGCGGATGTCCGGATCGCCCCGCACGGCGAGCTGCACGGCCACCATGGCCCCGCCGAGGGCGACCAGCGCGGCGATGCGCCAGGCGCGGCTCACAGGCTCCACTCGCTGCCGCAGCGCGCGCAGGGCGTGGGGGGGTCGTCCGACTGATGGCGGGCCCGGAAGCGGCGCATGGCCGGCCCGTTCCAGACCCGGGCCAGGCCGTCGCGCTCGACGTTGCCCAGGGTGATGCCCGCGAAGTCGGTGGTGGCGAACGGGGCGATGCAGCAGGGCATGACGTTGCCGTTGGCGGTCACGTACAGCACCTTCCACGGGCGCCGGCACGACCGCCAGGCCTGATCGTCCGCGCCGGCGCCGCCACCCACCGCGCCCTCGGCCGCACCGCCGCTGCCCTCCAGCGCGACCCCGAGCCCGGACGCGACCCGCCGGCACTCGGCCATGACCGCCTCCTCGCGGGCGGACAGGTCGCGGTAGACCGACTGCTCGCGCACGGCCAGCCCGACGCCGTTGAAGACCAGCCGCTGCAGGTAGACCCTCCGCACCCCGGCCTCGGCCGCCAGGCGCACCAGGTCCGGCAGCTCATCGAGGTTCTCGCGCAGCGCGGTGGCCCAGACCGACAGCTCCGGGGCCCGGTGGCCGCGGGCGGCGAACGCGGCCAGGTTGGCCAGGATGCGCGGCAGCGCGTCGGCCCCGCGGATGCGCCGGAAGGTCTCGCGGGTCGCGGCGTCCACCGAGACCCTGAGCTCGGCCAGGCCCGCCGCGGCCAGGGCATCCCCCCGCCGGGCGTCCAGCAGCGTCCCGTTGGTGTTGACCACCACCCGGGCGCCGCGGCCCGCCAGGTGCGCCACCATCGCCGGGAGGTCCGGGTTCAGCAGGGGCTCGCCCACGCCGTGGAGCACGGCCCGCTCGACGACGTCCATCTGCGCGGCGATCTGCACGAGGCGCGCGAGGCTGAGATCGGCCGGCGCCTCCACCCGCATGTGGGTGCGCGGGCAGGTGCCGCAGCGCAGGTTGCAGCGGTTGGTGACCTCGAAGTAGGCCTCGCGCGGCGGTGCGGCGGCCGGCCCGCGCAGCGCGGGCAGCGGCAGGGGGCTCGCCGCCCGCGCCTCAGTTGTCACGGGCGCCCTCGAGGATCCAGCGCCGGATGAGGTCGCGCTCCGCGTCGCTCACCAGGTCCACCAGCAGCGGGTCGGGCGGGTGGGTGAGCAGGTAGGAGAGCTCCGGCCGGCCGGGCAGCACGCGCTGGAAGGCCAGGTTGGTCGCCGCCGGCACGCGCACGAGCTCCGCGTGGGCCCGCCCCCGGCGGAGGTCCAGCTGGGGGAAGCTCACCGGGTGGCAGCTCACGCACTTGGCGTCGAAGACCGGCTGCACGTCCCGCGCGAACGACACGCCCCCGTCCTGCGTGCCGCCGCACCCGGCCACCAGGCCGGCGCCGAGCGCGGCGGCGGCGATCAGGGCGAGGACGTTCGCAGGAACCGGCTGACGTTGCACGTCTCGTCGACCGCCAGGAAGACCCAGGGCCCGCGGAAGCGCCCGTCGAGGTCCCGGCGCCACACCCCGGGGCGGGTCTCCCCGCCGGGCCCGGTCAGCGCGCGGAGCTCATACACCCGCCGCTGGGCCACGTTGACCGCGACGGTGTAGTTGCGGTCGAGCGAGAAGCCGTCCAGGCGCATGGACAGGCGCACGCCGCCGGGGCGCGCGGCCACCCGCGCGCCGGAGACCGTGGGGTTGGCGATGGGCCGGTCGGGCAGGCCGAAGTCCGCGCGCGCGGTGCCGTCCTCGGGCACCTCGATCACCCGCGAGACGTAGATGCGCTCAGGTGCGTAGGCCTTGAGCTCAAGCCTGCCCTCCGGCGCGTCGGGCATGCGGTAGCGGCCCTGGGCGTCGGTGAAGGCCGCCCGCACGTGCTCCTCGCCGTCGGGCAGGTCCGACCCCTTGAGCAGCAGGGTGACGATGGCGCCGGCGATCGGGCGGCGGCGCTGGTCGATCACCCGGCCGACGATCGTGCCGTTGCCGATCTCCACCTGCACCGGGTCGGCGCCGGTGAAGCGCGGCCGCGCGCCCGCGACCGGGACGGCGCTGGCCGACACCGTCTCCCCGCGGGCGTTCTTGGCGCCCTGGGCGATCCAGTCCCGCAGGATGCGGATCTCCGACTCGGGCAGGCGCGGCGCCATGGGCGGCATCCGCGTGCCGATCGCGGGGATGTCGCCGAGCTCCGGGAACCCGTTCACCTTCAGGTACAGGAAGCTCGCGTCGGGATCCCCGGCCACCACCCGGACCATGCCGGGGGCCTCCAGGGCCGGCTTGCCCACGATGTCGGCGTACGAGCGGCCGGGGCGCAGGTCGAGCGAGGGGTTCACCGCCGGGTGGCACGACACGCAGTGGCGGTTGAAGAAGGTCTGCACCTGCGCGTACCGGACCGGCGGCCCCGACGCGGCCTCGGTGCGCGACGCCGCGGTGGTCGTGGTCGACCACGTTGCGGCGGGGGGGATCATCCGGCGTGATGCTGTCAACCGCCCCACTCCATGTCCATTACAGAGGCCTTAAGTGACATGCGGCCGGGACGGAGCCGGGCACGCGCGGCCGCCCCGGCCCGTACCGCCCGGTGCGCCGACGCCTGCCACTCCTGGTGGGAGATCCGCCGGGCCGGGGTCACCGCAACCCCATACGACGGCCGGCACACCTCTCTGTCGCTGCTCATCCCCGAGGGCCGCTCGCCGCTCCTGGTGGCCGCGGCGATGGGCCAACAGACCGGCGAGGCGGTCTGGCGCGACTCCGCCCACGTGTTCGTGCCGGCGCGCCTGGGGGTGGGCATTCCGATGGTCGAGGCCCTGTGCGCCGCTCGGCGAGAACTGGCAGCTTCCGGTGTGTGCCCGGCTTCGGCTGCGGGTGGTGCGCACCTCGCCCGCTCGACCCGGGACCGGCCCGGGGAGCGGGGACCAAGAAGCACGCGCGGCAGGATTCGAACCTGCGACCTCTGGCTCCGGAGGCCAGCGCTCTATCCACTGAGCTACGCGCGCAAGGTGAGGGAGTGTAGCCCAGCCCCGAGGGGGACACGCCGCCGTGGTCATCGCCGTCATCTCCGACACCCACTTCCCCCGCGCGGGGACCGAGCTGCCGCCGGCCTGCGCGGCCGAGTGCCGGGCGGCCGACCTCGTGGTCCACGCCGGCGACCTGGCCGACGCCCAGGCGCTCGCGGGGTTCCGGGCCCTCGGGCCGCCGCTTGTTGCGGTGTGCGGCAACATCGACGACGAGGCGCTCCGGGCGGTGCTGCCGGAGACCGCCGAGGTCGAGGTGGGGGGCCTGCGCGTGGGGGTGGTCCACGACGCCGGCCCGGAGGCCGGGCGGGGGGCGCGCCTGCGGCGCCGGTTCCCCGGGTGCGGCCTGGTGGTCTTCGGGCACTCGCACATCCCGCTGCACGCGGCGGCGCCGGACGGCTTCCAGATCCTGAACCCCGGCAGCCCCACCGACCGCCGCCGTCAGCCCCGGGCGTCCATGGCGCTCGTGGAGGTGGGGGGGACGGGTGCGGCCCGGGTGCGGTTCATCGCGGTGGACGAGCCTCCCGGAGCGCTTGCCGGGGAGTTCGTGCGCACCAGGTTGTGACATTCCTGTTACCAGGGCGGAACGGGCCGCGGGCGGTCGGCTAAGCATCCCTCCGGCGGATCGGATGCTCACGAACGGAGGTCGGATGCAGAAGTCTCGGATCGGCGCGCTGGCCGCGCTGGCCGCGCTCACCCTGGGCGCAGGCCTGGTCGCCGGCTGCGGCGGCTCGGACGACGGGGGCGACACCGGCACGGCCGGCGGGGGGTCGGGAGGGAACGGCACCCGGGCGACGGGCTCGGGCGCGACCTTCCCGGCGTCGGCGTACGAGCAGTGGGCCCGCACCTCGGGTCTCGCGAGCTACCAGGCCAAGGGCTCGGGCGCCGGCATCCAGGACATGCTGAACGGCCTCATCGACTTCGCGGGCTCCGACGCGCCGCTGAACGAGGAGGAGACCGCCTCGCTCGCCGACAAGCGCGGTGGCGCCACCCCGGTCTACTTCCCGACGCTGCTCGGCGCGGTCACCGTGCCGGCCAACGTCGACGGCGTGAGCGTCCCGCTCAAGCTCGAGTCCTCGGTCATCGGCGACATCTTCGCCGGCAAGGTGACCACCTGGAACGACCCGGCCATCGCGGGCACCAACGAGGGCGTCACCCTCCCGGACAAGCCGATCATCGTCTGCGTCCGGGCCGACTCCTCGGGCACCAGCTTCAGCTTCAGCCGGTACCTGGCCCGCGAGAGCGCCACGTTCAAGGCCGAGGTCGGCGAGAGCAAGACGCCGAACTGGAAGGCCAAGCAGGTCGTCAAGCAGCCCGGGAACCCCGGCGTGGCCCAGTGCGTCAAGAGCAACTCCAACTCGATCGGCTACGTGGACCTGGGCGACGCCCAGCGGGCCGGGCTCGAGGACAAGCTGAGCGAGGTCGGGGTGAACGGCACGTTCACCGCCCCGAGCGTCGAGACCATCACCGAGGCCGGGGCCAGCGCCAAGAAGGACCCGGCGCTCATCATCGACCCGGGCGCCGAGACCCCGGCGGCCGGCTACCCGATCACGATCACCACCTGGATCGTCGCCTACTCCGACTACGCGGCGGCGGGCCGGGCCAACGGCCTGGAGCCCACCAAGGCGTGGCTCGAGTACGTGCTCGGCCCCGAGGCCCAGGGCGCGCTGGCGGCGCTCGGCTTCGCGCCGCTCCCGGGCGACGTGGACACCGAGGGCAAGGACCGCATCGCGACCCTGAAGTAGCCATGGCATGAGGCCCCGCGGGCGGCGCACGGCGTAGCATCGTGCGCCTATGGACCTGACGGTGACGTTCCTCGGGACGGCCGCCTCGGTCCCGAGCGCCGCCCGCGGCACCTCCGCCACGCTCATCGCGCGGCGGGGCGCGCGCTGGCTGGTCGACTGCGGGGAGGGCACCCAACGCCAGCTCCTCAGGTCGGGGCTGGGGCTGGTGGACCTCGACGCGGTGCTGCTCACGCACCTGCACCTGGACCACGTCCTCGGCCTTCCCGGCCTCATCAAGACCTTCCAGCTCCGCGACCGCGAGAAGCCCATGCTGGTGGCGGGCCCCCCGGGGCTCGCCGCGCTGCTGGACGAGCTGCGCGTCCTCATGGGCCGTCCGCCCCGCTGGCTGGTGGTCGAGGAGCAGGGGCCGGGCGTGGTCCTGCGCGACGAGGGCGCCGAGGTGGTCGCCTTCCACACCGACCACGGCCCGCCCTCGCTGGGGTACGCGCTGGTCGAGGACGACCGGCCGGGCGAGTTCGACGTGGCCGCCGCCCGGGCGCTCGGGGTGCCGCACGGGCCGCTGTACGGCGTGCTCCAGCGGGGGGGCGAGGTGGCCCTGGACGACGGACGCGTGGTGCGGTCGTCCGAGGTGGTCGGGACCCCCCGGCCGGGGCGCAGCGTGGTGATCTCGGGCGACACCCGGCCGTGCGAGTCGACCCGCGCCGCGGCCGAGGGGGCGTCGCTCCTGGTCCACGAGGCCACCTTCACCGCCGAGGAGCAGGAGCGGGCGGTGCAGACCCGCCACTCCACCGCGGCGGAGGCCGCCGGCATCGCCCGGGACGCCGGGGTCGGGCTGCTCGCGATCACCCACATCTCCTCGCGCGTGCTCCCCCGTGAGGCCCGCCGGGAGGCCGAGGCGCACTTCGCGCGGGTCGTGGTCCCGCGCGACTTCGACCAGATCGAGATCCCGTTCCCCGAGCGGGGGGAGCCGCGCCACGTGCCCGCCGGAGCGCGGCCGGGGGCCCCGGCGGAGGCGCCGCCGGCGTCCGGGGGGGCTGCTACGGTCTCGGAGTCAGACCTTTAACCCGGTCCTGCGAGGCCGGAAAGGAGCATCGGAATGACCCCCACGCCCCTGGGCGCCCTCGGCGCCCCGCGCGTCCCCGCAGCCGCACCCGCCGACCCACCGCGCGGGTAGCGCCATGGCCAAGGTCCTGGTCGACGCCGACCAGTTCCGGCGCACCGTGGCCCGCATCGCCCACGAGATCGTGGAGCACCACGCCGACCCCTCGCGGGTCGCCCTGGTCGGCATCCACACCCGGGGCGTGCCGCTGGCCCGGCGCCTGCAGGGGCTGATCCGCGAGTACTCGGGCGCCGAGCCCGCGCTCGGCACGGTGGACATCGCGCTCTACCGCGACGACGTCGGGGTGGGTGGGCGCCGCCGGTCGGTGGTCCCGGTGGTGGGCGAGACCCAGCTCGACTTCGACATCGCCGACCACGCGGTGATCCTGGTCGACGACGTCCTCTACACCGGGCGCACCATCCGCGCCGGCATCGACGCGCTGTTCGACTACGGCCGCCCGCCGCTGGTGCAGCTGGCGGTGCTGGTCGACCGGGGTCACCGGGAGCTCCCGATCCGGCCCGACTACGTGGGCCGCAACCTGCCCACCTCGCGGGCCGAGCGGGTCACGGTCCACCTGACCGAGATCGACGGGGTCGACGAGGTCCTGCTCGAGGAGGAGGCGTCGTGAAGCGACGGTCGCTCATCGCGATCACCGACCTGGACCGGGCCGACGTCGCCCGCATCCTGCGGACGGCCAACCGGTTCTCGGAGGTCATGGGCCGCGACATCAAGAAGGTCCCCACCCTGCGCGGGCGGACGGTGGTCAACCTGTTCCTGGAGGCCTCCACCCGCACCAGCACCTCGTTCGAGCTGGCGGCCAAGCGCCTGTCGGCCGACGTGGTCTCGATCAAGGGCTCGGGGTCCAGCCTGGAGAAGGGCGAGAGCCTGAAGGACACGGTGCTCACCCTGGAGGCCTACGGGCCGGACGTCTTCGTGATGCGCCACCCGCACGTGGGGGCCTGCCGCATCGCGGCGAAGCACACGCAGGCGGCGGTGGTCAACGCCGGCGACGGCAAGGGCGAGCACCCCACCCAGGCCCTGCTGGACCTCTACACGGTCGAGCGCGAGGTGGGGCCCATCGACGGCCTGCACGTGGCCTTCGTCGGCGACGTGCTGCACTCGCGGGTGGCCAGGTCGGGCATCGCCGGCTTCCGCATGATGGGCGCCGACGTGTCGGTGGTCGCGCCGCCCACCCTGGTGCCCCGCGACCTCGAGGACGCCCTCGGGGCGAGCGTGTCGGCCGACATCCGCGACATCGCCGACGCCGACGTGGTCTACGTGCTCCGGATGCAGATGGAGCGCATGGGGCGGGGCGGCCACGTCCCGTCGCTGCGCGAGTACGCCGCGCGCTTCGGGGTCTCCCACGAGCGCCTGCGGCCCGGCCAGCGGGTGATGCACGCGGGGCCGATGAACCGGGGGGTGGAGATCACCTCCGCCCTCGCCGACGATCCCCAGGCGCTCATCGAGCGCCAGGCGGCGAACGGACTGGTGGTGCGCATGGCGGTGCTCTATGACCTGCTGGCCGGGCCCGAGGACGCCCCGGCCGCCCGTGAGGCGCTCGCCTCGGTGACCGCGGCATGAGCGGGCGCCTGGTGCAGCGGCCCGGCGCGCCGGCCGGGCTGGTCATCCGCGGGGCCCGGGTGCTCGACCCGGCCGCCGGCATCGACCACGTGGGCGACCTGGTCATCCGCGACGGGCGCCTGGGCGGCCGGCCGGACGGCCTGGAGGTGATCGACGGCACCGGCAAGGTGGTCGTCCCCGGGCTGGTCGACGTGCACGTGCACCTGCGCGTGCCCGGGCGCGAGGAGGCCGAGGACATCGCCACCGGCACCCGGGCGGCGGCGGCCGGCGGCTTCGTGACCGTGCTGGCCATGCCCAACACCGAGCCGGTGGTCGACTCGGCCGCCATCCTGGGCTCGCTGCTGGAGACCGGCGAGCGCGAGGCGGCCGTGCGGGTGGGCTTCTACGCGGCCATCACCACCGGCCAGCAGGGCGAGGGGCTCACCGAGCATGGCGACCTGGCCGACTCGGGCGCGGTCGGCCTGTCGGACGACGGCCGCCCGGTCACCTCGGCCCGGGTCATGCTCCGGGCGCTGCAGTACCAGCGGGCCGCCGGCCTCCCACTGGTGCTCCACGAGGAGGACCCCACGCTCTCGGGCCGGGGGGTCATGCACGAGGGGGCGATCTCCACCCGCCTGGGCCTGGAGGGCATCCCCTCGGTGTCGGAGAGCGTGCAGGTGGCCCGGGACTGCGCGCTCGCGGCGTACGAGGACGCGCGGATCCACATCTGCCACGTGTCCGCGGCCGAGACCGTCGAGGAGCTCCGGCTGGCCAAGGCCCGCGGGGTGCGGGTGACCGCCGAGGTGAGCCCGCACCACCTGTGCCTGACCGACGCCGCGGTGGAGCCCGAGGTCGACCCGGCCCGGTTCAAGATGAACCCCCCGCTGCGCGAGCCGTCCGACCGCGAGGCGCTCATCGCCGCGCTGGTCGACGGCACGATCGACTGCGTGGCCACCGACCACGCCCCGCACGCCGCCCAGCTCAAGGACGCGCCGTTCGAGGAGGCGCCGTTCGGGGTCATCGGCCTGGAGACCGCGTTCGCCTCGTGCTTCACCCATCTGGTGCTCCCGGGGCTGGTGCCGCTGGAGGTGCTGGTGCGGCGCATGAGCTCCGACCCGGCCGTGTGCCTCGGGATCCCGGTCCCGACCCTGGCCGACGGGGCGGTGGCCGATCTGGCGCTCATCGACCTGGAGGCGGTCGAGCGGGTCGGCGAGCACCCGTTCCACTCCAAGTCCACCAACTGCGCGTTCACCGGGGAGGAGCTCCGCGGACGGGTGCTCCTCACCGTGGCCAACGGGCAGGTGGCCCACCGGAGGACGGCATGAGCGGCGCCCGCCACCCCGGCCTGCTCGCCCGCGCCGGCACCGGGCTCATCGTGGTCGACGTGCAGGACGCCTTCCGGCCGGTCATCGAGGGGTTCGACGAGGTGGTGCGGAACTGCGGGATCCTCGCCGAGGGCTTCGGCATCCTCGGCCGGCCGGTGCTGGTGAGCGAGCAGTACCCGAAGGGGCTCGGCCACACGGTCGCCGAGCTCGCCGGCCGCCTGCCCGAGGGCACCGAGGTGGTCGAGAAGATGCGCTTCTCCGCCTGCGGGGTCGCGCCGTTCGACCAGGCGCTGGAGGCGGCCGGCTGCGACACCTGGGTGGTCTGCGGCATCGAGACCCACGTGTGCGTGAACCAGACCGTCCACGACCTGCTGGCCCGGGGGAAGGCCGTGCACGTGGCCCGCGACGCGGTCAGCTCGCGCACCGCCTCCAACCGGGAGGCGGCCCTGGAGAAGATGGTGGCCGACGGCGCGCGGCTCACCAGTGCGGAGATGGCCCTCTTCGAGATGCTCGAGGAGGCCGGCTCACCGGAGTTCAAGGCCATCTCCAAGCTCGTCCGGTAGGCCATGGCGATCGTGGTCACCGAGGACGGCCTCGTGCTCGAGGGCGTCTCCGCCGGCGTGCCCGGGACCCGGCTGGGGGAGATGGTCTTCACCACCGCGATGACCGGCTACCAGGAGGCCCTCACCGACCCCTCCTACCTGGGGCAGCTGCTCTGCTTCACCGCGCCGATGGTGGGCAACTACGGCACCGGGCCGGCGGCCGGCGAGAGCGACCGGGTCTGGCCCGGGGCCGTCGTCGCCGCGCGCCTGGGCGACCTGCCCGGGACGGCCGGGCCGGTGGGCCTTCGCACCTGGCTCCGCCGGCAGGGGGCGGTCGCGGTGGAGGACGTGGACACCCGCCGCCTGGTGCGCCGCCTGCGCGACGCCGGCGCCATGCGGGGCGGGGTCTCCACCGAGCTCGGCGCCGACGAGCTGCTGGCGCGGGTCCGCGCGCACCCGGTGCTGGACGGCCGTGACCTCGCCGCCCAGGCGGCCGGGCCCCGGCGCACGCTCGGCGCCGGCAACCCCGGCCCCCGCGTGGTCGCCGTCGACTGCGGCATGAAGGCGAGCATCGCCGCCGCGCTGGTCGCCCAGGGCCTGCGGGTCGAGGTCGTCCCCGCCGGCACCACCGCCGAGGAGGTGCTCGCCCTGGGCCCCGACGCGGTCTTCCTCTCCAACGGGCCGGGCGACCCGGCCGCGGTCGTCCCGGTCATCGCGGCGGTGCGCGACCTGATCGGGCGGCTGCCGGTGTTCGGGATCTGCCTGGGCCACCAGCTCCTCGCCCAGGCGCTCGGCCTGGAGACCGAGAAGCTCCCCTTCGGCCATCGCGGGGCCAACCACCCCGTGCGCCGGGCCGAGGACGGCGGGGTCGAGATCACCGTGCAGAACCACGGCTACGCGGTGCGGGCCGACCGCCTGCCGGACGGGGTCCGGGTGACCCGCACCAGCCTGTTCGACGGCTCGGTGGAGGGGCTGGAGGCGCCGGAGCTTCGGGCCTGGTCGGTGCAGTACCACCCGGAGGCGAGCCCCGGGCCCCATGACGCGCGCTACCTGTTCGCCCGATTCGCCGAGGGGATCCGCTGATGCCGCGCCGCGAGGACCTGCACACCATCCTGGTGCTGGGCTCGGGGCCCATCGTCATCGGGCAGGCGGGGGAGTTCGACTACTCGGGCACCCAGGCGTGCCGGGCGCTGCGGGCCGAGGGCTACCGGGTCGTGCTGGTCAACTCCAACCCGGCGACGATCATGACCGACCCCGGGGTGGCCGACCGCACCTACGTCGAGCCGCTGGACGTCGAGGCGGTCGAGCAGGTGATCGCCCGCGAGCGGCCCGACGCCCTCCTTCCCACCCTGGGCGGCCAGACCGCCCTCAACCTGGCGATGGACCTGCACGCGGCCGGCGTGCTGGACGCCCACGGGGTGGAGCTGATCGGGGCCGATGACCAGGCCATCCGCCGGGCCGAGGACCGCGACGCCTTCCGCGAGTGCATGCGGGCCGCCGGCCTCGGCGTGCTCGACAGCCGCATCGTGACCACGGCCGCGGAGGCCCGCGAGGCCGCCGCCGCGCTCGGCTACCCGCTCATCCTGCGGCCCGCGTTCACCCTGGGCGGGGAGGGGGGCGGGGTCGCCTCCGACCCGGCCGAGCTCGATGACGTGACCGCCCGCGCGCTCGACGCGAGCCCCATCGGGCAGGTGCTGGTGGAGCGGTCGGTCATCGGCTGGGACGAGATCGAGCTCGAGGTGGTCCGCGACCGCCGCGACAACGCGGTCATCGTCTGCACGATCGAGAACGTCGATCCCATGGGGGTCCACACCGGCGACTCGGTGACCGTGGCGCCGGCCATGACCCTCTCGGACCCCGAGCAGCAGGCGCTGCGCGACGCGGCGATCGCGGTGGTGCGCGCCGTGGGGGTGGACACCGGCGGGGCCAACGTGCAGTTCGCGCTGAACCGGGCCACCGGCGAGGTGGTGGTCATCGAGATGAACCCGCGGGTGTCGCGATCATCCGCGCTCGCCTCCAAGGCCACCGGCTTCCCCATCGCCGCGATCGCCGCGCGCCTGGCGGTGGGCTACACGCTCGATGAGCTGCCCAACGACATCACCGGGGTGACGCCGGCGAGCTTCGAGCCCACCCTGGACTACGTCGCGGTGAAGATCCCGCGCTTCGCGTTCGAGAAGCTGGCCGAGCAGCGCGTCGCGCTCACCACCCACATGCAGAGCGTGGGGGAGGTGCTGGCCCTCGGGCGCACGTTCGCCGAGGCGTTCGGCAAGGGCATGAGCGCCCGCGAGCTCGACGCGCGCTTCGACGCCCCGGCATCGGTGGACGAGGCGCTGGAGCGCCTCGGGCGGCCCTCCTGGGACCGCTACGACCTCATGCTCTGGGCCGCCGCCCGGGGGGCGACGCCGCCGGACCTGCACCGCGCCAGCGGCGTGCACCCGTGGTTCTGCGACCAGATCGCCGCCCTCGGGCGCGAGCGGGCCGCGCTGCCGGCCGACATCGGCGCCTACGACGCGGCCGCCTTCCGCCGCGCCCGCCGGCGCGGCATCACCGACGCCGACGTCGCCGCCGCGACCGGGGCGGGCGAGGCGGCGGTCGGCGCGGCGCGGCGGGCGCTCGGGGTGCGCCCGACCTACCACGCGGTCGACACCTGCGCGGCCGAGTTCGCCGCGCTCACCCCCTACTACTACGCCGCCCACGACTCCGAGAGCGAGGTCCCGCCGCTCGGCCGGCCGGCCGTCGTGGTCCTCGGCTCCGGGCCCAACCGCATCGGGCAGGGTGTCGAGTTCGACTACTGCTGCGTGCACGCCGCCGAGACCGCGCGGGACCTGGGCTTCGCGGCGGTGATGGTGAACTGCAACCCCGAGACCGTCTCGACCGACCACGGGGTCTCCGATCGGCTCTACCTGGAGCCGGTGACCCTCGACGCGGTGCTGGACGTGTGCGCGCAGGAGCGGCCGGTCGGGGTCATCACCCAGCTCGGGGGCCAGACGCCGCTCCGGCTCTCGCGGGCGCTCGGGGACGCCGGGGTGCGGGTGCTCGGGACCCCGCCCGAGGCGATCGACCTGGCCGAGGACCGGGGGCGCTTCGGGGCCCTGCTGGCCGACCTCGGGATGAGCGCCCCGCCCTGGGCGATGGCCGAGGGGGTCGGCGACCTGCTCGCCGCCGCCCGCGAGGTCGGCTACCCCGCGCTGGTGCGGCCCTCCTATGTGCTGGGCGGCCGCGCGATGGCGATCATCTCCGGCCCGGACGAGCTGCAGGCCTGGGCCGAGCGGGAGCGCCCGGCCGGCCCCGTGCTGGTCGACCGCTTCCTGGAGGGGGCCACCGAGCTCGACGTGGACGCGCTCACCGACGGCCGGTCCTGCTGGATCGCCGCGGTCATGGAGCACGTCGAGGAGGCCGGCGTCCACTCGGGCGACTCGGCCTGCGTGCTCCCGCCCCAGGGCGTCGGACCCGGCCCGGTGGCCGAGGTCGCCCGCCAGGCGTCCGAGCTCGCCGTCGCCCTCGGGGCGGTCGGGCTGGTCAACGTGCAGTTCGCGATCCAGGAGGGCCGCGTGCACGTCATCGAGGCCAACCCGCGGGCCTCGCGCACGGTGCCGTTCGTCGCCAAGGCGACCGGCGTGCCCCTCGTGCGCCACGCGGTCCGCCTCATGCTCGGCACCCCGCTCGGTGACCTGGGCCTCCCGGCGCCGACGCCCGCGCGGCACGTGGCGGTCAAGGAGGCGGTGCTCCCGTTCGCCCGCTTCCCCTGGGCCGACCCGGTGCTCGGGCCCGAGATGCGGGCGACCGGCGAGGTGATGGGGGTGGGGGGCACGTTCGCCGAGGCCTTCGCCAAGGCGCAGCGGGGCGCCCGGCAGGCGCTCCCGCGCTCCGGCACGGTGTTCATCTCCGCCCGTGACCAGGACAAGCCGCGCGCCGTCGCCCTGGCCGCGGACCTGGCCCGGGCCGGGATGCGCCTGATCGCCACCCGCGGGACCGCCGGCGCCCTGGCCGCCGCCGCGATCACGGTGGAGGTCGTGAACAAGGTGGGCGAGGGGCCGCCCCACATCGTCGACCGCATCCGGGCCGGCCAGGTCGACCTGGTGGTCAACACCCCGGGCGGCCGGGGGGCGCGGACCGACGGGCAGGAGATCCGCCGGGCGGCGGTCCGCGCCGGGGTGCCGTGCATCACCACGATCGAGGCGGCCGAGGCCGCGGCCCAGGCCATCCGCCTCGGGGACCGCGCGGCCGGGCCGCCGGTGGCCCTGCAGGACCTCGCGGCCGCCCCTGCCTGATCCGGGGGCGAGGGTGCCTCAGCCTCAGGTCGAGGTCCACTGGGGAGAACCGCGCAACCACGCCCCTTGAGTGATATCCGCACGAAAGTGGCTGCAAATCCCGGGTTGTCAGGCCCGCGCGCGGCCTCGTAGAATCGCCCCCATGCTGTCGACGACGAAGCTCCCCGCCCAAGCGCCGGAACGATCGCTGGACCAGCGGATGGAGGCCCTGCGCCGGGCCAACGAGATCCGCTCGCTCCGAGCCGAGCTCAAGAAGGAGCTGAAGGCCGGACGGACGACCGTCTCCGCGGTGGTCGCCGATCCGCCGGACTACGTCCTGACCGCCAAGGTCTTCGACATGCTCTTGGCCACGCCGAAGCTCGGCAAGGTGAAGGCCACGCGGCTCCTGAACCAGTGCCGCATCTCGCAGGGCAAGACCATCGGCGGGCTGTCCGAGCGGCAGCGCGGCGAGCTGATCGAGCTGCTGGGCACGTAGCCCGCGCGCGCGTCTTCGTCGTCTCCGGCCCCTCCGGGGCCGGGAAGGGGACCCTCATCCGGGGGGTGCTCCCCCGCTTCGCCGGGCGCCTGCGCGTGGCGGTGTCCGCGACCACCCGCAGCATGCGGCCCGGCGAGGTGGACGGCCGCGAGTACCACTTCATGGACCCGGCGCGCTTCACGCGCCTGGTCGCCGAGGGCGCCTTCCTGGAGCACGTCGTCTACGCGGGCAACCACTACGGCACCCTGAAGGGCGAGGTGGACCGGATCACCGCCGAGGGCGTCTCGTGCGTGGTCGAGATCGAGCTCCGGGGGGCGCGGGCGGTGCGGCGGGCGCTCCCCGGGTGCGTCACCGTGTTCATCGCCCCGCCCTCGATGGCCGAGCTGGCCAAGCGCCTCGACGAGCGCGGCACCGACAGCCCCGAGGAGATCGCCACGCGCCTCGAGGTCGGCCGGGAGGAGCTCGCGGCGATCCACGAGTTCGACCACCACATCGTGAACGTGGAGGTGGAGCGGGCCGTGGACGACCTGGCCGACGTCGTGGCCCGCGAGACCGCCTGCCGCCCCGACGCGGGCTGACGGGGCGGCAGGAGGAGCCCGCGGGCCGTCGAAGCCCGCCCCGCGCCCCCCTCACGACCCCCAGGAGTGCCGATGACCCGCCGCCTCGTCCCCGCCGCGCTCGCCGCCGGCGCCGCCGCCATGCTCGTGCTCGCCCCGTCGGCCCAGGCCGCGACGCCCCGCTGCGAGGTCGGGCGCCTGGCCGTCACCCTCGGGCCCGCCCAGGCCGGCGCGGGCAACCAGGAGCAGGTGTACGTGCTGACCAACGTCTCGGGGCGCACCTGCCAGCTGCGCGGCTACCCGGGCATGGGCTTCCTGGCCGCCGACGGCCGCCTGCTGCGCGGCACCGTCACGCGCGGGTCCACCACGCTCTTCCGCGACCCCGGCCCGCGCACGCTCCTGGTCCGCCCGGGCGGGCGGGTGTCCTACTCGCTCGGCTACGTCACGCCCCAGACCCGGGCCTGCCCGGTCACCGCCGAGGTCGAGGTGACCCCCCCGAACGCGGTCAGCACGATCTTCGTCCGCTCGCGCATCCCGGTCTGCGCCGGGCAGCCGATGGTGGTCTCGGCGGTCGTCCCGGGCACCCGGGGGGCGTGAGGTCCCGGTCGGCCCGTCCCGGCCCGGCCGCCGGGACGGGCCGACCGGCAACCTGACCCGAGCCGCCAGAAAAGCGGTAGCGTTCCGCCGCATGAGCACCCTCCCGCGCGCGACGGCGTGTGCCCTCTCGGCCGTCGCCCTCCTCACGCTCCCCGCCGCCGGCATCGGGGCGGAGCGGACCCAGCTGGGCACCCCGATGAGCCTGACCCCGGCGGCCGGATCCGAGGCCTTCGGCTGCGAGACGCGCTGGCAGGCGGGCATCGCCCCGCCGTTCGTGTACGAGCGCCAGCCCACCGGGGTGACCACCTGCACGGCCTGGCAGGCCGGGCAGACCGCCAACGACACCTTCCTGGTGCCCGGCCCGGGCACCGTCACCAGGGTCCGGGTGCGGTCCGGGCCGAACCCCGCGCCCCTGCGGGTCACGATCATCAAGCGGCTCTTCCAGAAGAACCCCAACCCGCCCAACCAGATCACCGACGCGATCTGCTGCACCGGCACCGGCCGCGAGAGCGCGACCTTCCAGCCGCAGCCGAACGCCGTCACCGAGGTCACCGTGAACCTCCCGGTGACCACCACCGACTCGATCAACGGCGCCTCCGGGCACTGGGACATCGTCGCGCTGACCGCGATGGGTCCCGGTGAGCTCCCCATCGCCTCGACCGGTCCGCATTCGCTCAGCGTCTTCAACGCGCCGACGACCACGGTCTTCTACCCCAAGGTCGAGACCGGGCTCCAGGGGCAGGCCGAGCACAACTTCACCAACTACGTGGTCCTGATGAACTTCGACTGGACCGACGCCCCGGCCGCCGCGCCGGGCCCGGCCCCCGGCGCGGCCCCCGCGCCTCCGCCGGCGCCGGCCCCGCTGCCCACCACCCCCGCCGCGGCGCTCCGCCCGTCGGCCATCGCCTTCCCGTCGGCCCGTCGCTGCGTGCGGCCCGGGAGTCGGCTGCTGGTCCAGATGCGCCCGCCCGCGGGGCTCGCCCTGGCCGGGTCGACGGCCCGGGTCGGCCGGCGCACGGTGGCCACCGCCACCGGCGCGCGGCCCCTCCGGGTGACCGCGCCGCGCCGCGGCGCGCTTCCGCTGCGGGTCGTGCTGCGCGCGGCGACGGGGGCGACGGTGAGCGCTGCCCGCACCTTCCGGGTCTGCGCCCCGCGCTGACGAGTGAGCCCGGCCCGCGCATCGCGCGGGCCGGGCTAGGATCTCGCCTCGTGGCAGGCATCCTCCTCGGGGTCACCGGCGGCATCGCCGCCTACAAGTCGCTCGACGTGCTGCGGATCCTCCAGCGGCACGGGCACGACGTGATGGTGGTGATGACCACCGCCGCGCAGCGGTTCGTCGGGACGGCGTCCTTCGCGGCGCTCTCGGGGCGCGAGGTCGGCACCGCGCTGTTCGGGGCCTCCGAGCAGCCGGGCTACCACCACCTCGACGTCGCCCGCGACCGCGACCTCATGCTGATCTGCCCGGCGTCGGCCAACACCATCGCCAAGCTCGCGGCGGGGATGGCCGACTCGCTGCTGGGCTCCTGCTACATCGCGTTCGCCGGGCCGGTGCTGGTCGCGCCGGCGATGAACACCCAGATGTGGCTGCACCCCGCCCAGCAGGAGAACCTGGAGCGCCTGCGGCGCCACGGGGTCGAGATCATCGACCCGGCCTCGGGGCTCCTGGCCGACGGGGCGGTGGGCCCGGGGCGCCTGGCCGACCCGCAGGACATCGTCGACGCGGTGGAGCGCCGCCTGGCCGCGCCGGGGGGCGAGGGCCCGCTGGCCGGCCGCCGGGTGCTGGTGACCGCGGGCGGCACCCGCGAGCCCATCGACGCCGTGCGCTACGTCGGCAACCGCTCGAGCGGGCGCATGGGCTGGGCCATCGCCGACGCCGCGCGGGCCCGCGGGGCCGAGGTGACCGTGGTCGCCGCCAACGTCGACCTGCCCCGCCGGCCGGACGTCCGCTACGTGGAGGCCCCGACCGCCGCGGCCATGCACCGGGCGTGCCTGGCCGAGTTCCCCGCCGCGGACCTGCTCGCGATGGTCGCCGCGGTGGCCGACTACCGGCCGGTGCGCCGGGCCGAGGGCAAGCTCGACAAGTCGGCGGCCGACGCGCTGGCCGTGCAGCTCGAGCGCACCGACGACATCCTGGCCGACCTGGCCGCCCGGCGGCGCCCGGGGCAGGTGCTGGTCGGCTTCGCCGCCGAGCACGGCCCCCAGGGGCTCGACCGGGCGCGCGACAAGCGCCGGCGCAAGGGCGTGGACGTCGTGGTGCACAACGACGCCGCGGTCGAGGGCGCCGCGTTCGAGGGCCCCGACAACATCATCACGATCATCGGCCCGGGTGATGCCGAGGAGGCCCTCCCGCGCATGACCAAGCGCGACTGCGCCGAGCGGATCCTGGACGCCGCGCAGGCGCTGGTCGGCGCCGCGCCGGCGGGGTCGGCGCCGTGAGCGACCGGGTGGGCGCGGAGGTCCTGGAGCAGGTGGCCGCCTGCGGGCGGGCCGCGCGGGCCGCGACCGGGGCGATGGCCGCGGCCGGCGACGCCGCGATCCGCGCGGCGCTCGACGGCATGGCCGCACGCCTGGGGAGCGAGGCGGCCGCGGTGCTCGCCGCCAACGAGGCCGACATGGCCGCCCTCGACCCGTCGGTGCCCGAGGCCCTCCGGGACCGGCTGCGGCTGACCGAGGCGCGCCTGGAGGCGATGGCCGGGCAGATCGCCACGCTGGCCGACGCGGAGGGGGTGCCGGTCCTCGCCGCGACCCGCGACCTCGGCAACGGCCTGGTCCTCGAGGAGCGCCGCCGGCCGGTCGGGGTGATCGGCGCCAACTACGAGGCCCGCCCGAACGTGACCGTCGACGTCGCCTCGCAGCTGGTCAAGTCGCGCAACGCCGGCGTGCTGCGGACCGGCGCCGCCGCGCTGGGGTCGGCCTCCTGCCTCATGGACCGGGTGGTCGGGCCGGCGCTCGCCGCGGCGGGCCTCCCCGGGGACGCCGTCCAGCTGGTGCGCACGGCCGACCGGGCCGGGGCCCGGGCGCTGGTGTCGCTGCCGGGGCTGATCGGGCTGGTCATCCTGCGCGGGAGCGGCCCGACCACCCGCGAGCTCTCCCAGGTCGCGGCGGCCCAGGGCGTCCGCACGCTCGCCCACGCGGACGGCGGCGGGGTGCTGTACCTCGGCCGCGCGGCCCGCACCGAGGCGGCGCTGGCGATGGTCGAGCAGAGCCTCGACCGCCTGGGGGTGTGCAACCGGCTGAACCTGCTGCTGGTCGACCGGGAGCGCTACGAGGAGCTGGTGCCGCAGGCGGTGGCGCTGCTGGAGCGCCTCCGGATCCGCGCCTCGCTCCCCCCGCACCCGCATCCGCGCGGCCACGAGTGGGCCCTGGACGACGGCAACGAGGCCACGGTGACCATCGACGCAGCCGACGGCCCCGAGGACGCCGCGGCCATCGCCAACGCCGAGACCTCCGGCCTCGCGGCGGGCATCCTGACCGACGACCCCGAGGCCGCGCGCGCCTTCCTGGACGCCTACGCCGGGACCGGCGCGTTCTGGAACGCGACCACCCGGCTGCTCGACGGCTTCAAGCTGCTCGCGGCGCCCGAGACGGGCATCAACGTGGACCACGTGCCCGGTCCCCGGGGCCCGGTCACCTTCCGTGACCTGCACCTCCGGCAGTTCGTGGTGCGCCCCGCCGTCACGCCGTAGCCGCCGCCCCCGGGCCGCCGGGGGGCCGGTGGTACCCTCGCCCACCGTGGAGCGCCTGTCCCTCGCCCGCCCCCCCGCCCCCGAGGACGGGCTGGAGCGGGCCGCCGAGCTGGGCGCCGCCCTCGTGGACGAGCTCCGCACGGCGGTCCGGGCCCCGGTCGCCGCGCTCGAGAGCGCGGTCGTGTGCCTGCTCTCGGGCGGGCACCTGATCATCGAGGACGTCCCCGGGGTGGGGAAGACCGTGCTCGCCAAGAGCCTCGCCCGCGCGGCCGGCTGCGGGTACGCGCGCCTGCAGTGCACCGCCGACCTGCTCCCCTCCGACGTCACCGGCGTGAGCGTCTGGGACCAGGCCGCCCAGCGCTTCTCGTTCCGCCCCGGCCCGGTCTTCGCCAACCTGCTGCTGGTCGACGAGGTCAACCGCGCCTCGCCCAAGACCCAGTCGGCCCTGCTCGAGTCGATGGAGGAGGGCCAGGTCACCGTCGACGGCGAGACGCGCCCGCTCCCGCGGCCCTTCATGGTCGTCGCCACCCAGAACCCGGTCGAGTACGAGGGCACCTTCCCGCTCCCCGAGGCCCAGCTCGACCGCTTCGCGATGCGCCTGTCGCTCGGCTACCCGGACCCGCAGAGCGAGGCCGAGATGCTCCTGGACCTGGCCGGCCGCGATCCGGTGGCGTCGGTGCGCGCGGTGGCCGGCGAGGAGGAGCTCCGCCAGGCGATCGACGCCGTGCGGCAGGTGCACCTGGATCCCGAGATCGCCCGTTATGTGGTCGCGCTCGCGCACGCCACCCGGATCGACTCGCGCCTGGTGCTCGGGGCGAGCCCGCGGGCGGGGCTCATCATGGTGCGCGCGGCGCGGGCCCGGGCGCTGGTGGAGGGCCGCGACTTCGTGCTCCCCGAGGACGTCAAGGCGCTCGCGCCCATGGTCCTCGGCCACCGGCTGGTACCCGGGCCCGAGGCCCGGGGGCGGGGGGTGAGCGCCGGGCACGTGGTCGAGGACCTGCTGGCCCGTGTCCCGGTCCCCCGGTAGCGGCGGCTCCGGCCGCGCGCTCGCCCTGGCCGCCACCGGCGCCGGGGCGGTCGCGGCGGCGCTCGCCTTCGGCACGCCGGTGCTCATGCCGCTGGGGATCGGGCTGGTGCTCCTGGCCCTGCTCGCGGTCGCGGCCACGTCGCTCGCGGCCGCCGGGGCGCGCGCCGAGCGGATGGTCGTCCCGGTCCGGCTGCCGGCCGGCGCCCGCGCCCGCCTCGCGGTGCGGGTGCGGACCTCGCCGCTGCGGGCGGCGCTGCTCCGCGCGCTGGACCGCGACCTCGATCCGGGGACCGGCGACCTGCCCGCCCAGCCGCTCCGGCGGGCCGAGGGCGCGCCGCGCACCGGGGCCGTCGTGAGCCTCGGTCCCCTGCCGCGCGGGGTGCACGACCTGCCCGACCCGGTGCTCCGGGTGGCCGATGTGTTCGGGGTCGCCGGGCGGCGCCGGCGCCTGAGCGCGCCGGTGGAGGTGGTGGCCCTGCCGCCGGTGGTCGAGATCCCCGCGGCCTTCTGGGAGCGCGCCGGGGCCGGCCGCCAGGGCGCCGGGCCGCGGGCCGCCCCGCAGGGGTGGTATGAGCTCGACGGGGTCCGCGACTACCAGGCCGGCGACCCGCTCGCGCGTATCCACTGGGGGCAGACCGCCAAGCGCGGGCGCCTGCAGACCAAGGAGCTCAAGGGGGCCGAGGGCCGGGGCGCCGGGGTGCTGGTGGTCCTCGACTGCGCGGCCGCGGAGGGGGTGGCCGAGCCCTTCGAGGTCGCGGTGGCCGCCGCCGCGAGCCTGGTCCACCACCTGGCCCACCGGGGCGAGGCGGTGGCGCTCGAGCTCCCGGCCGCGACCCGGGTCGCGGTGGGCGCCGGGGCCGACGCGTGGCCCGAGGCCGAGGACGCCCTGGCCCGGGTCCGCCCCGACGGGGCCCGCCCGGCCTCGGCCGCGCTGCGGGCGGCCGTGAGCCAGGGCCCGGCCTCCCGGGTGGTGGTGCTGGTCACCGCCGCCCCCGACCCGGCCCTGCCCGGGGCGATCGCGGCCGCGGCCGCGGCCCGGACGCGCGTGGCGCTCCTGCTCGCGGGTCCGCGGGCGGCCGGGGCGGCGGAGGGCTGCCGGCGGGCCGGGGCGGTCGTCGGGGTCGCGCCGGGCATGGGCGACCTGGCCGCCGCGCTCGCCGCACACCGCCCGCACGAGCCGGCGCCGTCGCCGGTCGGGGCCCATTCCTGAGCCCCGCCCGCCCGTGACCCCCCTCCCGGCCGCCATCGGCCAGGCCGCGG
>JALOLS010000052.1 GCA_025455865.1 Thermoleophilia bacterium | reverse complement strand
GGCCGCCACCCCGGACCCGGAGGCCCCGCGCCGCCGCCCCCGCACCGCGCGCGGCCGCGCCCGGGTGGTGGCCGAGCGCCTGGCGGCCGACCAGCCCACGGTCGAGGTGCCGCTCGACCACGACGGGGCCTTCCAGCTGCTGGCGGCCACGATCCTCTCGGCCCAGTGCACCGACCGGATGGTCAACCGCGTCACGCCCGCGCTCTTCGCCCGCTTCCCCGACGCGCGGGCCATGGCCGCCGCCGATGAGGCCGAGATCGAGGCCCTCATCCGCCCGACCGGCTTCTTCCGGGCCAAGACGCGCTCCCTGATCGGGATGAGCCGGGCCGTGGTCGAGCGCTTCGGCGGCGAGGTGCCCCGGCGCATGGACGACCTGGTCACCCTTCCCGGGGTGGGGCGGAAGACCGCGAGCGTGCTGCTCGGCCACCACTTCGGGGTGCCCGCGATCCCGGTGGACACCCATGTGCTCCGCCTGGCCGCGCGCCTCGGCCTCTCGGAGGCCGGCGACGATCCGGTGGGCGTCGAGCGCGACCTCGCCGCGGCCTGGCCCCGCCGGATCTGGGCCGACACCGCGCTCAGGCTCATCCTGCACGGCCGGCGGGTCTGCACGGCGCGCAGCCCGCGCTGCGGGTCCTGCGTGCTCGAGGACGTCTGCCCGTCCTCGGCCCTCCGCGCCCGGCGGTGACCCCCGCCTGGCGGGCGGTCAGGCCGCCTTGGCCACCTTGCGGGCCGAGAAGCCGATCGCCAGCAGCGCGAACCCGTCGAACAGGAACTGGATGCCGACCAGCAGGCCGATCGCCCAGTTGGCCGAGTCGGGGAGCTCGGTGCCGATCAGGATGCCCAGCACGATCGAGAGCGCCCCGCCGAGGCCCCACAGGAACGCCCCCTCGCGGCGGCGGTCGGCGATGGCGCCGGCCAGCCGGATCACCCCCGAGACGATGAAGTAGATGACCAGGATCGCGGTGAAGGTCACCGTGGCCTGGAAGGGCCGGGCGAGCGCCCAGATCCCCGCGACCAGGAGCAGCAGGGCGAGCACCACGCCGATGATCTTCCAGGCCGCCCCGGCGTCGCTGCGGAGCGTGCCGATGAGCCAGACCACGGCCACGACGATCAGGAGGATCCCGATCAGGATCGTGATGCTCACCGAGGCCGCCGCGGGCAGGGCGATGGCCAGGATGCCCGCGATCACCGCGATCGTCCCCGCCACCATGAGCGCCGGCCAGGCCTGCTTGGCCGCGCCCGCATCGCCGCTGGTCGTCCCCACCCCGCCACCTCCGAGTGTCCGCCGGGCGCCCGTCGGGCGCACCGCGGCAGGCTAGTCGGCGGCCGCGCCGCCGGCCCGGGCCACGAGGCGGCGCGCGCGCAGCACCTCGGCCACCGACCAGGCCTGGAAGGGGCACCCGGTGGCGCCGTGGGGCGGGTCGCCGTCGGCGGTCTCGCTGACCGCCCCGAGCCCCCACTCCCCCAGGTGCGCCTCGAGGCCCGCGAGCAGGCCGTCCACCGGCTCGCCGCAGGCGAGCGACGCGGCGGCCATCGGCCCGATGAGCCAGGGCCAGACCGTGCCCTGGTGGTAGGCGGCGTCGCGCTCGACCGGCCCGCCGCGGTGGCGGCCGCGGTAGCCCGGCTCCCCGGGGGCCAGGCTGCGCAGGCCGAGCGAGGTGAGCAGACGCGCCCGGGCGGAGTGGACGACCTGGGCCACCGGCAGGGGGCTGCCGGGCAGCGAGGCGGCCACCAGCGCGTTCGGCCGGAGCGCCGGGTCGTCGCCGGCCGGCCCGTCCACCACGTCCAGCACGGCGCCGGCCCGCACGAACCGGGCCGGGAGCGCCGCCCGGGCCCGGGCGGCCAGGCCGTCGGCCGGGCCGGGGTCGCGGCCGGCCGCGCGGGCGAAGCCCGCGGCCACCTCGCAGGCGCGCAGCCACAGGCCGCAGACCTCCACGGCCTTCCCCGACCGCGCGGTCACCGGCACCCCGTCCACCCGGGCGTCCATCCAGGTCAGGGCCACGCCGGGCTCACCCTGGGCGAGCAGGCCGTCGGCGGGGTCGACCCGGATGCCGAACCGGGTCCCGGCCACGTGCGCGGCCAGGACCGCCTCCAGCGCCGGGGCGAGCGCGGCGGCGAGGTCCTGGTCGCCGGTCCGCTCCACCTGCCGGCCGGCCGCATGACAGAACCAGAGCGTGCCGTCGGCGGTGTTGTACTCGGGCGCCCCGGAGTCGGTGGTGTTGGCGAGCATCCCCTCCGAGAGCAGCCCGGCCGCGCGCAGCAGCACCTCCCGCCCCTCGGCCTCGCGCCCGGTCTCCAGGAAGAGGCCCTCGTGGGCGATCATCCCGTCGCGCGACCACTCCCCGAACCAGGGGTATCCGGCCACCACCGCGGGCCCGGCCACCACGAACCGGTCGGCGGCGAGCACCAGCACGCGGTCGGCGTCGTCGGCCGGGCGGGCGGCGGCGGCCACCCGGCGCACCCGCGCCCGGGCCCGGGCCACGATCTCGGTCGCCCCGGGTGGGGGGTCACCCAGGTCGCCGGTCCAGGCCTCGACCTCCAGCACCCCGCCCGGCTCGAGGTCGGCCCCGAAGCGGCCGGCCATCCACAGGTCCTCCCGGTCCGCCAGGCCCCGCGCGGCCTCCTCCCGGTGACGGACCCCCCGGTACCAGACCCCGGCCGGCCGGAAGCCGGGACCCCGCACCCGGTAGGCCCCCTCCACGGTGAACCCGCCCTCGGCCGGGCTCACCCCGAGATCGGCCCAGCCCAGGCGCTCGCCGTGGGCGTCGCGCCAGGTGCACAGCGCCTCGGCCTCCAGGCGGACCGGGCCCTCGCTCCTCAGCACACGATGGACGATCCCGACGCACGCACGGCCCGGGAGCATGGCCACCTCGCGCTCCACCACCACGCCGCCGAGCGACCAGCGCCAGCGCGGCAGGCCGTCGGTCAGGGTGAAGGACTCGAGCGCCAGGTGGCCGCCGGGGGCGATGGTGCCGTCGGCCCACTCGTGCACCCCGAGCGGGACGTGGCGGTCCCCGCGCACCACGACGACGTCGAGCGCGGCCAGGGCCATCATGCGCGCGCCGAAGGCCCGGCCGGCCGGGACCAGGAGCCCGTGGTAGCGCCGGGTGCGCAGGCCCGCGGCCGTGCCCATGGCGAAGCCCCCCAGGCCGTCGGCCGCCAGCCACTCGCGCGCCGCCCCCTCGGGGAGCGTCCCGAGGGGCTGGCGGCCGAGGTGGATCACGCGCCCGGGCTCCGGGCCGAGAACGGCTCGACTCGGCCCCCGCCACGGGCCCGGGACAGCCGCACGACCATGTCGGCCACCAGGCCGGTCCACCCCGTCTGGTGGGACGCGCCGAGGCCCGCCCCGGTGTCGCCGTGGAAGTACTCATGGAAGGGCACCACGTCGCCCCAGGCCGGGTCGCGGTCGAACCGGGGCTGCCCGCCGTGCACCGGCCGCCGGCCGTCGGGGCCGGGGGTGAAGATGGACACCAGGCGCGCCTGCAGGTCGCGGGCGACCTCCAGCAGGGTCGCCTGCCGGCCCGAGCCGGTCGGGTGCTCGACGGTGAGCTCCTCGCCGTAGTAGGCGTGCATCCGCAGCAGCGACTGGATGGCCAGGTAGTTCACGGGGAACCAGATCGGGCCGCGCCAGTTGGAGTTGCCCCCGAACATCACCGTGCGCGACTCACCCGGCTCGTACCCGACGCTGCCGACCTTGCGGCCCTCCATCCAGATCTCATACGGCTGGTCGCGGTGGACGGCCGAGAGCGAGCGCAGGCCGTGCGGGGAGAGGAACTCGCCCTCGTCGAGCAGCCGTGCCAGCACCCGGCGCAGGCGGTCCTCGTCCAGCACCGACAGCAGCGCACGCCGGTCGCCGCCGCCCGGGTGGACGTGCACCACGCCGCGGAACTCCGGGCGGTGGCGCAGGAAGTCGAAGACGCGCGCGGAGAGCACGGGGAAGCGCGGGATCGCCTCACGCTCGAGCGCGACGGCCGCGTACATGGGGACGATGCCGACCATCGAGCGCACCTTGAGCCGCATCTCGGTGCCGTCGCTCGGCCGGCGCAGGCGGTCGTAGAAGAACCCGTCCTCCTCGTCCCAGAGCCCCTGGTCGTTCATCGCGGTCGCGATGTAGGTGAAGTGCTCGAAGAACTTGACCGCCACGTCCTCGTAGGTGGGGTCGTGCAGCGCCAGGCGGACCGCCATCTCGAGCATGTCGAGGCAGTACATGGCCATCCAGCCGGTGCCGTCGGACTGCTCCAGGCGCACCGTCGGCGGCAGGGGCGCCGAGCGGTCGAACGGCCCCACGTTGTCCATCCCCAGGAACCCGCCCTCGAAGAGGTTCTGGTCGTCTGAGTCCTTGCGGTTGACCCACCAGGTGAAGTTGAGCAGCAGCTTGTGGAACATCCGCGCCAGGAAGGCGTGGTCGCGGGCGCCGTCGATCTCGAACACCCGGAGCGCCGCCCAGGCGTGCACCGGCGGGTTGACGTCGCCGAAGGCCCACTCATACGCCGGGAGCTGGCCGTTGGGGTGCATGTACCACTCGCGGCACATCAGGAGCAGCTGGTCCTTGGCGAACCCGGGGTCCACGTGGGCCAGGGTCACGCAGTGGAAGGCCAGGTCCCAGGCGGCATACCAGGGGTACTCCCACGCGTCGGGCATCGAGATGACGTCGTGGTTGGACAGGTGGCGCCAGTGGGCGTTGCGGCCGGCCCGGCGCTCGGGGGGCGGCGGCGGCTGGCCGGGGTCGCCGTCGAGCCAGGTCGCCACGTCGTAGTGGTAGAACTGCTTGGTCCAGAGCATCCCGGCGAACGCCTGGCGCATGACCTCGTGCTCGTCGGCGGTCGCGTTGGGGGCGATGCCGGCGTAGAAGGCGTCCGCCTCGCGCTCGCGCTCCTCCAGGGCCGCCTCCCACGCCGTGCCGAGGGCCCCGGCCCCCGGGGCCAGGCGCAGGCGCACCTCGGCCTCCTGCCCCGGGGCGACGTCCAGCCGGTACCAGAGCGCCCCCTTGGTGCCCGCCCCGTCGAGCGCGACGGTCGGCAGGCCGTGTAGGACGTGGTCGTTGATGCCGTCCTTGGGGTGCGGATCGCCCTCCACCCCGAAGAGCCGCGCGAAGTTCGTCTCGTTGTGACAGGCGAGCGCGACCGGGGCGCCCGAGCCGGCGAGGGTCATCCTCCCGATGCCGTCCGGCACGTCGTCGGCCACGATCTCGGTCCCGGCCGCCCGGAGCCCGGGGCGCGCCGCCTCCTGCCCCCACGACCAGCGGTTGCGGAACCACAGGGTCGGCAGCAGATGGAGGGTGGCCCGCTCGGGGCCGGCGTTGCGCGCCCGCACCCGGATGCAGAGGTCGTCCGGCGAGGCCTTGGCGTAGTCGACCACGACGTCCCACCAGCCCTGGTCGAAGACCCCGGTGTCCACCAGCTCGAACTCGGGCTGCTCGCGACCCCGCCGGCGGTTCTCCTCCACCAGCCGGGCGTAGGGGAACTCCGCCTGCGGGTACCAGTAGCGCCACCGCATCCACGAGTGCGTGGGGGTGGAGTCCAGGTACCACCAGTACTCCTTGGCGTCCTCGCCGTGGTTGCCCTCGGGCCCGGTCAGGCCGAAGACGCGCTCCTTGAGCAGCGGGTCGCGCCCGTTCCAGAAGGCGAAGGCGAAGCACAGGTGCTGGTCTCGGTCCGAGAGGCCGCCCAGGCCGTCCTCGTTCCAGCGGTAGGCCCGCGAGCGGGCGTGCTCGTGGGGGAAGGAGTCCCAGGCGGTCCCGCCGGGCGAGTAGTCCTCGCGCACGGTGCCCCAGGCGCGCTCGCTCAGGTAGGGCCCCCAGCGCCGCCACGCCGCGCCGTCCGTGGTCAGCCGGTCGCGCTCGGCATCCGACACCTCGAGTCCTCCGTCTCGTCCTCGCCCCCGGGGAGCATGACGGGTCGCCCGGCGCCGGGCCTCATCCATGCGGGGCGAGCCGGAGTCCCGGGGGTTCCCAGGGATCACCGCCCGCGGCCCCGGCCGCCGTGGGCGTGGCACCATGCCCGCCGGTCCTGCCCCGCCCCCGAGGTGCCCCCGTGACCCCACCGCGCCGCGCCCCCCTGACCACCCTCGCCCTGGCCGCCGCCGGCGTCGCCGGCGCGGCCGTGCTCGCGGCCGCCCCGGCCCCGCCGGCCGACGCCGCGCGTGCGCAGTACGGGGCCAAGGCCGACGTCCAGACCCTGGCCGCGACGCGGGTCCAGCGCCGCGCCGCCACGCTGAACGCGCTCGTCGGCCCGAACGGCCAGCGGGCCGTGGTGCGGTTCCAGATCGGCCCGTCCAGGCGCTACGGCCGCACGGTCGCCGCCGGTGCGGTGGGCGCCCGGGTGCCGTTCACGCGGGTGGCGGTCCGGGTGGCCGGCCTGCGCCGGGGAAAGCTCTACCACTTCCGCGCAGTCGTGACCAACCGCGCCGGCACGGTGCGCGGCCGGGACCGCACCTTCCGGGCCCGCTGAGGCTCAGGCCGGGGCCGGCCGCGGGATCTCGGGCGCCATGCCGCGTCGGTAGACCATCACCGTGCGGGTGAAGGTGATGACCACCACGCCGTCCTGGTTGAAGCCGGTGGTCCTCACGGTGACGATGCCGACGTCCGGGCGGGACCGGCTCTCGCGTACCGCGAGGACCTCCGAGCGGGAGTAGACCGTGTCGCCCTCGTAGACCGGGGCGGGCAGACGCACCTCGTCGAAGCCCAGGTTGGCGAACACGTTCTGCGAGACGTCGGTGACGCTCTGGCCGGTCACCAGCGCGAGGGTGAAGGTCGAGTCCACCAGCGGCCGGCCGAACTCGGTCCTCGCCGAGTAGTGGTGGTCGGTGTGGATCGGCGCGCTGTTCTGGGTCAGCAGGCTGAACCACATGTTGTCCACGGCGAGCACGGTCCGGCCGAGCGGGTGGGGATAGACGTCCCCCACGCGGAAGTCCTCGAACACCCGCCCGCGCCACCCCTGCACCTCGCCCATCGCCGCGCCCCCGGTGTCGATGCTCCCCGCCGGGCGGGATGATGCCGGGCCGCCCGCGCTAGCGTCTCCGCCCCATGGACGACATCTGGACCCTCGTTCGCTTCCTCCACGTGCTCGCCGCGACCATGTGGGTCGGAGGCATGCTGTTCCTCGGCCTGGTCGCGGTGCCGGTGGCGCTCAAGAACCCCGACCCGGCCGAGCGGCGGTCGCTCATCACCGCGGTGGCCAAGCGCTTCGGGTACTTCGGAGCGGTGGCCTGGGTGATGCTCCTGGTGACCGGCTTCGGGCTGATCGACCACCGCGGCCTGTCGCTCGCCGACCTGCCGGACACCGGGTACGGCCGGCGCATCCTGGCCAAGATCGTCCTGCTCATCCTGGTCGGGGTGATCGCCGTGCTGCACGGGATGTGGCAGGGCCCCCGGGTCCGGAGGGCCGAGGCGGCCGGCGACGAGCGGGCCACCCGGCGCTGGAAGGCCGCGGGGGGCATCATGGACGCCATGATGCTCATCGGATCCCTCGCCGCCCTCTGGCTCGCCGTGTCGTTGATCGCATGAGCGAGGACGCCCGCCGCCGCGCGCTGATGGGAGCGCTCGTCGAGCGCGACCTGTACCGGATGCTCGGAGTCGCCCCCCAGGCGCCGGCCGAGGAGGTGTCCGCCGCCGTGGCGCGCCGCCGGGAGGAGGTCCAGGCCGCCCGCATCCATCCCCAGGAGCGCCGCGTGGAGGCGCACTGGCTCGACTGGGCGGAGCGGGTGCTGGCCGACCCGGCGCTGCGGGCCGAGTACGACGGGGCGCTCGCGGCCGAGGAGGCGCGCGAGCGGGCCGGCCAGGCCGCCCGCGAGCAGCGGCGCGCCCTGGAGCGCGAGGTCATGCGCCGTCGCGACGAGATCGCCCGGCGCGAGGAGGAGCGGGCCGCGACCCACGTGCAGCGGCCCGCGGCCGCACGCGGCGCCGCCGCCCCGGCCCCCGCCAAGCCCCGCCGGGCCGCCCGGGCGACCACGCCCACGCGGGCGGTGCGCCTGACCCGCGCGCGGGAGGATGCGGCGCTGGTCGAGTCGGCCGAGGAGGCGATCACCGCCATGGCGGCGGCGGCCGAGGTCGGCGACGCCGAGGCCGTCACCGCGCTGGGCGAGCGGGCGGTGATGCTCGCGGGGGAGGTGCCCACCCTGCTCGCGGTGGCCGACGCCCACCGGCGGGTGGGCGACGACGAGGGCGCCGTCCACGCGCTGCGCGCCGCGACCCACCTGCAGCCCGAGCCCGCCGCCGACGGCTCGCCGTGGTCGGCCTACGCGGCCGCGCTCCGCCGGCACGGGGACCTGGGCGCCGCCCGGGAGGCCGCGCAGCACGTGGTCGACGCCCGGCCCGGCCTCGGGCACGCCTGGGCGACCCTCGGGGCCATCCTCGCCGACCTGGGCGACGACGAGGCCGCCGAGCGCGCCCTGGCCGAGGCCGTGCGGCTCGGTCCGCAGCGCAGCGCCCCCCTCACCCGGCTGCGGGCGCTCAGGGACCGCCACCAGGAGTCCGGCGACGCGGCCGGCGCGGCCCGGGTCGACGCCCACCTGCGCCGCCTGGGGGTCGACTGACGGCGATGACCGCCCGCCCCCTCACCGACGACGAGCGGGCGATCATCACCGGGGGCAACCTGGGGCACCTGGCCACCCTGCGCGCGGACGGCTCGCCCCACGTCACCCCGGTCTGGGTGGACGTGGAGGGGGACCTCATCACGTTCAACACCGCCGAGGGCCGCGACAAGCTCCGGCACGTGCGCCGCGACCCGCGCGTCGCGCTCTCGGTGGCCGGCCGCGAGTCGGACTTCCGCACGGTGTGGATCTCCGGCCGGGTGGTGGAGGTGACCACCGAGGGGGCCTGGGACCACGCCCACGCGCTCGCCCGGCGCTACCTCGGCCAGGAGCGCTACACCTTCGGCGCCCCCGGCGAGGTGCGGGTCATCGTGCGGATCCGCCCCGAGGCGGTGCACTCCATCCTCATGTGATGAGGGCGGCGAGCTCCTCGGTGCGCTCGAGGGGCAGCATGTGGCTCCCGCCCTCGATCACGTGCAGCACGGCGCCGGGGATGGCGCGGGCGAGCGCCTCGGCCTCGGCCGGGGGGGTCACCGGGTCGGCGGTGCCGACCACCACCGCGACCGGGACGGCCAGCGCGCCGAGCCGGCCGGTCGCGTCGAAGCCCCCGAGCGCCCGCCAGCCCGCGGCCCAGTCGCCCGCCGGCATCCGGCGCAGCCGGTCCCGCAGGTAGCGGGCGCCCCAGCCGTCCTCGGCGAGGGCGAGCGGGCTCATCCAGCGGGCGAGCGAGGGGACCATGGCGGCGTTGCCGCCCTGCTCGCCGTCGGCCGCCCGGCGCTCGCAGACCTCCCGCGGCGCCCGCGCGAAGGTGGAGACGAGCGTGAGGCCCGACACCCGGCCGGGATGGGCGAGCGCGAGCTCCTGGGCCACGCAGCCGCCCAGCGACACCCCGGCGACGTGCGCACTCGCCACCCCGAGCGCGTCCATGAGCGCCGCCAGGTCGCCGGCCAGCGCGGCGCAACCGGGGGCGGGGGGCGCGAGCGCCGCGTGCCCGTGGCCGCGCAGGTCGTAGGCGATCACCCGCCGCCGCGGCGCCAGCAGGGCGATGACGTCGCGCCACAGGCGCCGGTCGGTGACCAGCGAGTGCACCAGCACGACCGGGTCGGCACCCTCCGCCCCCTCCGGCGCGCCGGTGTCGACCACCAGCGTCTCGTGATCGCCCAGGCGCACGCGCGCCGCCGGGACCGGGAGCGGGAGCCCCCGGTCCTCCAGCACCCCGCGCACCGCGCGCAGGGCGTTCAGCGCGCGCGGGAAGCCGGCGTACGGGGCGATCTGCTCGCAGAGGGCGATCATCTCCTCGGGGTCGGCCCCGCAGCGCAGCGCCGCCGGCACGTGCACCCCGAGCTGGTTGTCGGCGCCGCCGATGGCCGCGAGCACCGCGACCGTCAGCAGCTCGCGCTCGCGCGCCGAGAGCGTGCTCTGGCTGAAGACGTCGCCGAAGATGAACTCCTCGACCCCCTCGGCGAGGACCCGCGACGCCTGGCGGACCACCCCGGTCGCGACCGGGCCGCGCCCGTCGGTGGCCAGGCCGAACTCGTGACGGCCCCGCGCGGTGCGGTCCATCACGCGCCCCCGAGCACGCGCCGGGCGGCCCAGATGCCGGTCTCGTGCACGGCCGCGATCCCCGGGTCGGCCGCCACCGCGTCGCCGCACAGGATCACCCGCGAGCCCCCCGGGTTCATCACCTCCTGGTCCAGGCGGCGGGTGGGGACCGCGTACCGCCAGCGCTTGACCTGCGACCAGGCCGGCTCGCGGGCGGCCTCGCCGAGCACCGCCGCCAGGGCGGGCAGGGCCTCGTCGAGGGCCAGGTCGTCGGCGGCGTCCATCAGGCGGGCGCTGGCCGCGGCCGTCATCCGGGCGACCACCGGGACCACGCCGTCCACCGGCGGCCGGCCCTTGGCCGACTCGATCCCGACCCGCATGAGCGGCCCGTCCGCCGGGCGCACCGCCGACCACTCCGGCTCGGCCTCGAGCCGCAGCCCGGCGAGGATCATGACCGCCGGCGCGTAGGCCACGGCGCGCAGCGCCGCGACCCGCTCGCCCCCCTCGGGGCTCGCCTCCAGCAGGTCGGCGGCCTGCGGGGCCGGCGCGCTCACGATGACCCGGTCGGCCACCCCCAGGGTGTTGCCCTGGTCCTGCGCCACCTCGATGCCGTCGCGGCCCGCACGCAGGGCGGCCACCCGGGCGCCGGTGACCACCTCCAGGTTCTCGGCCATCGCCTTGGGCAGGCGGGTCATGCCCGGCCCCCAGCCCCAGCGCGGGGCGCCGGTGCCGATCGGGGCGCCGTCGGGCCCGAGCTCGGGCCGCTCGATCCGCACGCGGTCCTCGACCGCGAGGCGCCCGACCAGGCCGGCGAGGGCGCCGCCCTCCGGGGCCTCCAGCACCGGCAGGCCGTGGTCGACCACCGTGCCCTCGATGCGCCGGGCCGCCATGCGCCCGCCGAGGCCCCGGCTCTTCTCGACCACGGTGACGGTGCAACCCGCCGCGACGAGCTCCCGCGCGGCGGCGAGCCCGGCCAACCCGGCCCCGACCACGACGACCCTCATCCCCGCACCCCCCCGGCCGCGTCAGCCGCGGCCCGTCCTGCCGACGTGCGCCCGCCCTCCCGGCGGGCCCGTCGGGCGATGGCCCGGAGCATCCCGGCGAACACGAACTGGTGGAACGGCCAGACCGCGTACCAGTACAGGCGCCCGAAGACCCCGACCGGGTCGAAGAGCGCGGTCTGGTGGATCATGCTGCCGGCGGGCACCGGGCGGACCTCGAACTGCAGCCATGCCCGGCCGGGCAGCCGCATCTCGGCCTGCAGGCGCAGCAGCCGGTCCGGCTCGACCGCCTCGACCCGCCAGAAGTCCACCGTGTCGCCGACCGCGACGTGCTCGGGGTCCCGCCGGCCCCGGCGGAGGCCGGGACCGCGGGCCAGCAGGTCCAGGTCGCCCCGCAGCCGCCAGAGCCGCTGACCGTAGTACCAGCCGGTCTCGCCCCCGATGCGCCGGATGGGCGCGAACGCCGCGGCCGGCGGCACCGGCACGAAGGCCGAGCGGGCGTCGATCAGCCGGGTCCCGAAGCGGATGCCGCCCCAGACCTGCGGCCGGCCGCCCGAGGACAGGGCGTCCGACCAGCGGGTCTCGGCGAACTCCTGATCCTCGTTGGCGAGGGCGCGGGCGATCTGGGCGCGGATCCCCCGGGGGCGGACCGAGAACGCGGTGAGCGCGGCGGGGTCGTGGACCACCGTGGGGTTGCGGAGCCCGTCCACCAGCTCGCGGCCGATCCGCGAGTAGACGGGCGTGACGAGCCCGAGCCACAGGCTGGAGAGCCGCGGGGTCAGGAAGGGCACCCGCACCATCACCCGCCGGAGGCCCCGCTGCCGGGCGTACTCGCGCATGATCTCGCCGTAGGAGACCCGGTCCTCGCCGCCGATCTCGAAGATGCGGCTCTCCGCCAGCGGCACGTCGACCGCCTGGACCAGGTACTCGATCACGTCCTCGATGGCGATGGGCTGGGTCGGGGTGTCGACCCAGCGGGGCGTGACCATCGCGGGCAGGCGGTCGGCCAGGGCGCGGACCATCTCGAACGAGAAGCTCCCGGACCCGATGATGATCGAGGCCCGGAACTCGATGGTCGGGACGCCGGAGTCGCGCAGGATGCGCCCGGTCTCCTGGCGGCTCTTCAGGTGGGCCGACAGGCGCCCGCCGGAGCCCAGGCCCCCCAGGTAGACGATGCGGCGCACCCCGGCCCGGCGGGCCGCCGCCCCGAAGGCCCGCGCGGCGCGGCGGTCGGCGCGCTGGAAGTCCTCCTGCCCGGCCATCGAGTGGATCATGTAGAAGGCGGTGTCGACCCCCTCCAGCGCCGCGTCGAGCGTCTCCGGACGGGTCACGTCGCCGGCCACGACCTCGGTCGTCGGCAGGCACCGGGGCTCCAGGAACTCGGGCCGGCGGGTGAGGCAGCGCACGCGCCGGCCGTCGCGCTCGAGGCGGTGGAGCAGGCGCCCGCCCACGTAGCCGCTCGCCCCGGTGAGCAGGATCAGGCCGTCGCTCACCGCCGGGCCTCCTCATACCGGGCGATGGCCTCCGCCCGCCGGCTGGCGTGATCGACGACCGGGGCCGGGTAGTCGCGCCCGATGCGGCAGCCCGCGGCCTCCTGCTCGGCCGCGCTCATGCGCCAGGGCTCGTGGATCCGGGGGGCGGGCACGCGGGCGAGCTCGGGCACCCAGCGCCGCACGTAGGCGCCGGCCGGGTCGTGCCGGCGGCCCTGGAGCACGGGATTGAACACGCGGAAGTAGGGGGCGGCGTCGGTGCCGGTGCCCGCCACCCACTGCCAGCCGCCGTTGTTGTTGGCCGGGTCCCCGTCGAGGAGCCCCTGCATGAAGACGGTCTCGCCCCGGCGCCAGTCGACCAGCAGGTCCTTGACCAGGAACGAGGCGGCGACCATGCGGGCCCGGTTGTGGACCCAGCCCTCGGCGGCGAGCTGGCGCATCGCGGCGTCGACGATCGGGTAGCCGGTCCGCCCCTCGCGCCAGGCGCCCAGGAGGGCGTCGTCGTCGTCCCAGCGCACCGCCCGCATCTCGGGCCGCAGCGCCGCCCGCGCGACCTCCGGGTGGCGGGCCAGATGGTGGCGGTAGAAGTCCCGCCAGCAGACCTGCCGCCAGAAGGCCGCGCGACCCGGCGTGAGCGGGCCGGGCAGGCCGAGCGCGCGGCCGACCTGGGCCGGCGAGGTCATGCCGAAGCGCAGGTCCGCCGAGAGGCGCGAGGTGCCGTCATCGGCCATCAGGTCGCGGCGGCGGTCGTAGGCGTCGGCCGCGCCGGAGCCGATGAAGCGCACCAGCCGCTCCCGGGCCGCGGCCGGCCCCGCGGGGACGAGGGGGTCGCCGGCCGGGAGGGCGCCGAGGCCGTCGGATCGCAGGGCGGGCCCCTCCAGGCGGTCCGGCGCGGGCAGGCGCGGCGGGACCGGGTGCTCGGACCAGGCGCGGAAGAACGGCGTGAACACCAGGTACCCGCGGCCGGCGGACCCGGGGAGGTCCTCAGGCTCCACCAGCATGTCGCCGTGGTGCACGACCAGCCGCGCTCCGGCCCCGGCGAGCGCGGCGGCCACCCGCTCGTCGCGGGCCCGGCCGAGCGGGCTCACCTCGCGGGTCGCGTGGACCCGCGCCGCGCCGGCCTCACGGGCGACGGCGGGGACCACCACCTCCGGCGGCCCCTCGCGCACGACCAGGCGCACCCCGCGCTCCGCCAGCTCGGCGTCGAGCGCCTCGAGGCCGGCGCGCAGGAACCGCAGGCGGGCCGGCGCGCGATGGTGACGGCGGGCCAGGATGGCCGGGTCGACCACGAACAGGCAGACGACCGGACCGCGGCCGGCGGCCGCCGACAGGGCCGGGTGGTCGGCCAGGCGCAGGTCCCGGCGGAACCAGACCAGCGTGGGCTCGGCGGCGTCGGACATATCGCTGGAGTCTCCCGCTCCGGACGGGCCGGCGCCAGGGACATCGGGCGGCGGCCGTGTGCGGGAAAACCCTCACGCGCATCGGGGGTGATCACCGATGCGCCGTCCCCGCGGGCGGGGATAGCGTCCCTTCCGCAACGTCGGTTCCTTCACAGCTCTCCGGGGGCGCCGCCGAGCCGGTCCGCAACCTCAGGCCAGCCCGGCACATGCAGAGATCCCCACCGTGGGCGCGCAGGCGGGACGATGGGTCCCGCGGGGCGGCACTGCGGGGGGCGGTCACGAGCTCAGGCGGACACCCACCCCCACCGGGCATCCGAAGGCCCGACCACATGCCGGGGAGCCTGCCCCGGCCGGTCTGGCGCACCGGGCCCCCGTCGGGCCCAGGAGTGGTGCGCCGACGACAACGAGGAGCCCCGCCGCGGGCGGTCTGATCGACCGGCGCGCGACGGGGCTCCGACCATTTTCCGGGCCGCCGGCGATCCGCTGCGCCGGAATCTGGGCGCGCCCGGGCCCGGGAGTCGCGTGAGCGCCGGCACCTGCCGATGCGGTGGGTGCCATGATCGCGCTCCGCATCGCCGCCGTCGCCCTCGGGACCATCGCCCTCGGGGCCGGCACGGCGGCCGCCGCCCCATCCGACCGCTACCTCGCCCCGCCCTCGGCGTGCGCCGGCCAGGAGCGTGCCGACCTCCCCGCCGCCCGCCAGGCCGCGGTGATGACCTGCCTGGTCAACTGGGCGCGCACCCGCGCGGGGCTCCCCCGGCTGCCGGCGTCCCGGGCCCTGGTGCGGGCCGCCGTCCACAAGAACGCGATGATGCTCCGCTGCGGCGAGTTCTCCCACGACGCCTGCGGGCGCTCGTTCGACGGCGTCATCCGCGAGGCCGGCTTCCCCGGCCGCCGCGTGGGCGAGAACATCGCCTGGGGCAACGGCCCCTACGCCTCACCCCGGGCCACGATGGCCTCGTGGCTCGACTCGGCCGGCCACCGCGCCAACATCCTGCGGGCCGGATGGCGGGTGCAGGGCGTCGCCGTGCGCACCGGGGTCACCTTCCAGGGCTACCCGGGGGCGTCGGTGTGGACGTCCCAGTTCGGGGCATAGGGCGCGGCCGAGTCGGTCCGGGAGGCCGTGTCCCGTCGATGAGGGCGCGGCCGAGTCGGTCCTGGAGGCCGTGTCCCGCTCCTTGGGGCGCGGCCGAGTCGGTCCGGGAGGCCGTGTCCCGTTCCTTGGGGCGCGGCCGCCCCGCGGAGCCTAGGGCGTGAGCCTGGGGCCCCCCTCGGCGGGCAGGCTGATGCGCAGGTCCACCAGCTTGGCGTCGTCGAGGTCGGCGGCCTTGAGGGCCTCCTTGGCCATGCGGCTGCCGTCCCGGGCCGCGTCGGCCATCGCCTGGTCGACCTCGATCGCGAACACCCCGGTCACCGACTGCCCGTCTCCGAGCGCCGCACCGCCGGCCTCGTCGACGCCGGGGATTGCGCGGATGGCGTCGGCGAGCCGCCGGGCGTCCCCCTCGTCGAGGGGATCGGGGTTGACCGCCGTGAACCTCACCAGGTACTCGCTCATCGGTCGCCTCCGTCAGCGTCGCCGGTGAGGCTACGCCACCCGGCCGGCCCGAGTGGGTCGTGCGGCCAGGCGGCCAGGGCCTCCTCACCGGGCAGCGCGTCCAGCACGTCCAGGGCGCGGGTGCGCTCCGCCTCGGCGACCTCGGCGCGGACGAGCCAGGCCCAGACCGGGCCGGCGACCGGACGAACCAGCCCCACCACGACCCCGCCGGCGGCCGGGCCCATCGCCACCTTCGCCTCCGGGACGGCCGGATGCGGCCCCAGGGCGAGCACCAGGGTCCCTGCCTCGTCCACCAGGTGGGGGCCCGCCCCGTCGGTCAGGAGCACCGGGAGGGTCACCGCCACCAGGTGCGCCCCGGGTGCCCGGCCGGCCAGGACCGGGGCCGCCGCATCGGCCTCCGGGCGGGTGAGGCCGGGGAAGCCGACGCTCCCCGCCGTCCCGATGCCCCACCTGCGCGTGGGATCGCCGCCGGCGAGGGGTGCCCCGGGGGCGGGCTGGGGGACCGCGTGCTCCACGGACGGGATCGAAGCACTCCCCGCCGGAGCGGGGACCGGTGACCGGGGGGCGGGACGACGGGCGGCGCCGGGTAGCGTCTGGACCATGCGCGCCATGGTGCTCCGCCGGCCCGGGCCGGCCGCGTCCGGGCCGCTCACCATGCAGGAGCGGCCGGACCCACGGCCCGGTCCCGGTGAGATCGTCCTCGCGGTCGCGGCGTGTGCGGTCTGCCGCACCGACCTGCAGCTCTGCGAGGGGGACCTTCCCGCCCGCGTGCTCCCCGTGGTCCCCGGCCACCAGGCGGTCGGGCGGGTGGTCGCTGTCGGCCCGGGCGTGGCGGGCTGGGCGATCGGCGACCGCGCCGGGGTGACCTGGCTGGCCGGATCCTGCGGAGCCTGCGCGCGCTGCCGGGCGGGTCGGGAGAACCTCTGCGAGCACGCGACGTTCACCGGCTGGGACCGCGACGGCGGCTTCGCCACCCACATGACCGCCCGCGCCGACGTGGCCGTGCGGTTGCCGGACGCGCTCGCCGACGCCGACGCCGCCCCGCTGCTCTGCGGCGGGGTCATCGGCTACCGCTCGCTCCGGGTGTCCGGGATCACCCCCGGGGGGCGCCTCGGGCTCTACGGCTTCGGCGCGTCGGCCCGGCTCGCCATCCAGGTGGCCGTGCACGACGGCTGCCAGGTGGCCGTCTGCACGCGCGCCCCGGCCGAGCGACAGGCGGCCCTCCGCCTCGGGGCGGCCTGGGCCGGGGGGTACGACGATCCACCCCCCTTCCCCCTGGACGCGGCCATCACGTTCGCGCCGGCCGGCGAGGTCGTCGTGGCCGCCCTGCGGGCGGTCGACCGCGGCGGCACCGTGGCGATCAACGCCATCCACCTCGATCGCGTCCCCGAGTTCCCCTATGAGCTTCTGTGGTGGGAGCGGTCGCTTCGGAGCGTCGCGAACGTGACCCGGGCCGACGCGCGCGAGTTCATCGAGGTCGCCGCCCGCGTGCCGGTCCGCACCGAGTGGGAGCCCCATCCGCTCGCCGGCGCCAACCGCGCCCTGGAGCGTCTCGCCACCGGGCGGGTGCGCGGCGCCGCGGTGCTCCTTCCGGCCGCCTGAGCCTGCCCCCTCGGGGGACGGTCGGACCCCCGTGGCGACGACGATCCGGGCGCACCCGCGCCGCGGGAGCGGTTGGTCCCGGCCGGGCCGGCCGGCCCGGGGTCGTGCCCCGGCGCCCGGCGGCCGATGAGGTGATCGAGGGGCCCGCCCGGGTGCCCGCGCCCGGCGCCCTCCGACCATCCCCGACGCCAGGGAAGGCACTCCGGATGATCCCCCGACCGCGGCGCGCGCCCGCCGAGCCCGAGGACCCACGACGGCCCACGCGCCTCCTCGCCGCCCACGCCCGCTGGCTGCGGCACGCCCGCCTGCCCGGCCGCCGGGCCAACACCGGCCGCCTCGCCCTCGCCGGGGCGGACCTCTCGGGCGCGGACCTGCGCCGGGCCGACCTGGCCGGTGACGACCTGCGCCGCACCGACCTGCGTGACGCCGACCTGACCCGCGCGCGGATGCGCCGGGCCGACCTGACCGGGGCCATGCTGGCCGGCGCGCGCCTGGAGGGCGCGGTGCTCTCGGGCGCGGTGCTGGTCGACGCGAACCTGGTCGACGCCGTGCTGGTCGGGGCCCGCCTGACCGGGGCCGACCTGAGCGGGGCGAACCTCACCGGGGCCGACCTGACCGGCGCGGTCATGGAGGGGGCGGTGCTCGACGGGGCCAACCTGATCAGCACGGTCTGGGGCGAGGGGGGTCCGGCCGCCGCCGGGCCCGGCCCCGAGCACGCCCAGAGCTTCTTCGGCGCGAGCCTGCGCGGCGCCGACCTCTCCGGCTTCCTGCTCCGCGGGGCCGACCTCACCGACACCGACCTCGAGGGCGCCGTCCTCGACCTGGCCGACCTGGCCGCCGCCTGCCTGTTCCGCGCCCGGCTGGCCGGCGCCGGCCTGGCCGGCGCGTGCCTGCGCGGGGCCGACCTGACCGGCGCCGACCTGACCCGCGCGGTGCTCGCCGGGGCGGACCTCGCCGGCGCCCTGCTGGAGGGCGCCGTCCTGGCCCAGGCCGATCTGACCGACGCGCGGCTGACCTCCCTCCGGGGGGCCGACCTCGCCGGCGTCGACCTGTCGGGCCTGAACGCCGACGGGGCGCTCCCGGTGGACCTCTTCGGGGCGCAGGCCCGCCTGCGCGGGGCCGACCTGTCGGACGCCGAGCTCCCCGGCTTCCGCCTTCCGCGCGCCGACCTTCGCCGGGCGGCGCTCATCCGCGCGAGCCTCGCGGGCGCCGACCTCACCGGTGCGGACCTCACCGGCGCCGACCTGTCGGGTGCCGATCTCACCGGCGCCGATCTCTCGGGGGCCCAGGTCGCGGGCGCCCGCCTGATCGGCACGATCCTGGTCGGCGCGGACCTTCGCGGCGTCGATCTGCGCCGCGCGCAGGCGACGGGGGCCGACCTGACCGACGCGCGCACCGACGGCGATGCCGGCCGGCCGGCGCGGCTCGCGGTGGAGCCCGCGGAGGCCTGAGGCGCCGGGGCGGCCGGCCGGGGCTCGCGCCGGCCGCCCCGCCCGCCTCAGCCCAGGCCGTCGGTGAGGCGGCCGATGGCGCCCGAGAGCGCCTTCTTCATCGCGTTGCCGATGTCCGGGGCCCAGCCCTTGGCGGCGACGGCGACGGCGGCCACCAGCAGGGTGACCATCACCACCATGCCGACGTACTCCACCGTGCCCTGGCCGCGCCGGTCGACGAGGCGGCTCCAGAGGGCGACGAGGTGGGCATGGATGAGCGCGGAGAGTGCGGGGGTCATGGAGGTCCTCCTCAGGGGTCGGGGTGAGG
>JALOLS010000140.1 GCA_025455865.1 Thermoleophilia bacterium | reverse complement strand
CGTGCTGCTGGACTTCGAGGAGGTGGGCTGGGCGGTGGCCGCGGTGCGCTGGCAGGCGGTCGTCACCGCCCCGCCCGAGGACGCCGACGGGCCGGAGCCCGGCTGGCCGGCCGAGGTGACCCTGGCCGGCACCTCGCGCGAGGGCCACGAGGCCGCCTGCCGCGCGTTCCTCGCCGGCGAGTAGCCTTCCCGCCCATGCCCGATCCGCTCCTCATCTCCGACTGCCGCGCCATGGGCCTGGTCGACGACCACGCCCGCATCCCGTGGCTGTGCGTCCCCCGCGTGGACCAGCCCGCCGTCTGCGCCGCCCTGCTCGATCCCGACCGCGGCGGGGTGCTCGAGCCGCTGATGCCCGGCGCGGAGCCGGCCGGCCAGCGCCACCTGGAGGGGACCCTGGTCGTCCAGACCGACCTGCGGAACGACCAGGGGCTGGTCCAGGTGACCGACTGCGTGCTCATCCCGCCGCGCGGGCCGGTGAGCGCGAGCGACCCGGGGGTGCTCATCCGCCAGCTCCACGTGCTGGAGGGCGAGGTCGACGCCGGCTTCCGGATCGACCTGCGCTACGGCTTCGGGCGGCACCTGCCCCGCTGGCTGCGCGAGGGCCGCAAGACCCGCGGCTACGGCCCGGGGATCACCGTGGAGTTCCAGAGCGAGATCCCCCTCCGGCCGTCGCCCCTGGGGCTGGTCGGCCAGGCGCGCCTGCCCGCCGGGCAGCGCCGGCTCATGGCCCTGCGCTGGCAGGACCCGAAGGGCGTGGGGACCGACCTGCGCAAGATGATCGACGACACGGCGGCCTGGTGGCGGGCCTGGAGCGCCCAGGCCGGCGGCGACCCGCGGGCGCCGGTCCTCCGGGGCCTCACCTACCACCCCACCGGCGCGGTGGTGCGCTCGGCCACCACCTCGCTCGGCGACCCCCCGGCCGACGGGCGCCTGTGCTGGCTGACCGATCAGCGCGCCGCGGCGGCGGCGTACCGGTCGATGGGCCTGGAGCACGAGGCCGGCCGGGTCGAGGCGTGGATCGCCCGGGCGGGCGAGGGCCCCGAGGTGCGCGGGCTGGGCGGCGAGGCCCCGCCGGCCGAGATGCTCATGGACCACCTGGCCCGCCCGGTCCACGTGGGCGCGCCGTCCGGGGACGCCGCCGGGAACCTCCCCTACCTGCCGGCGCTGCTCGCCGGGTAGAGCCGCTCGGGGGCGTCGCTGATGACGCCCTCGACCCCCCAGGTCGCCAGGCGCCGGGCGTCGGCGGCGTCGTCCACCGGCCACGTCCACACCCGCGCGCCCCGCCCCCGCAGGGCGGCGACGACCCCGGGGGTGAGCAGGCGGCGGTGGACCACCGCGCCGTGCGGGGCGAGCCGGCGACGGGCCAGCAGCAGGCGCAGGTGCCAGGGGGCCCCGGCGGAGCGCAGGGTCTGGACCCCGGGAAGGCCGCGGAACGCCGACAGGTGCGGCCAGACCCGCGCCGACACCACCACGGGCCCGCGCGGCGGCAGGGCCCGCAGGGCCTCGCGCACGCGCCCCGGCAGCCGGGGATCGGGACCCTTGAGGTCCATCAGGAGCCCGGTCCCGGCCGGCAGGGCGGCGAGCACGTCCGCCAGCAGGGCCGGCCGCGCGGGCCGGGGGACCAGGTGCCACCGCTCCCACCACACGGGCAGCGGGCCGAGGGTCTTGGCGTGGCGCACCTCCAGGCGCCCCCGGCGAAGGTGCACGTCGCACTCCACCAGGCCGGCCGCCGGGGCGGCGCCGGCGAGGGCCGCCGGGTCGTTGGCGGCCCGGTGGGCGACGACCCTCACCGGGGCGGGCGCGCCCACGCCGGGGTGGCGCGCACCCGGGGCAGGAGCAGCGCGAGCGCGAGACCGGCCAGGGCGACGAGGGCGCCGGCGAGCACGTCGACCACGTAGTGGTTGGCCGTCGCGACCACCGCGAGCCCCATCGCGCAGGGCATGAGGACCGCGAAGGTGCGGGCCGCCGGATGGCGCCACGCCTGCCAGATCATCACGCCGGCGATGAGGTTCCAGCCGAAGTGGAGGCTGGGGAGCGCCGCGTAGCGGTTGATGAGCCCCGGCGGCTGGAACGCCCGGTAGGACGACGAGCGCTGGGTCACGGTGTCGACCAGGTCGAGCACCCCCAGCCGGGGCGGCGCGACGGGCACCAGCGCGAAGATGACCAGCCCGATCGCCCCGGAGATGAACAGGGCGTTGCGCAGCGTGTAGTAGCGGTGCGGCACCTTCAGGTAGAGCACGACCAGGGTCGCGACGACCACCGGCCAGTGGCCGTAGATGTAGACCCAGTTGGCCAGGGTCACCAGCGCCCCCGAGGCGACCACCGCGCCCTGCAGGGCGTGCTCCCACGAGATCCCGAGCGCACGCTCAAGCTCCACCAGTCGCTCCGCGTTCCCGTGGGCCTGGGCGACCGCCCCCTGGGTCAGCCCGCGGACCCCGAAGTAGCAGAGGGCCGCGCCGGCGCACATGAGCACCTGGAGCAGCGTCGGCCACCACCCCGGGAACGCGATCCTCGGGGCGCGCAGCCGCGGGAGCGGGCGCGGGGACACGCTCATGCCCCGATCGTTGCGCGCCCACGGGCCCGTCCCACCCCCCTTGGGGCCGGTGCGATCCGCTCCCCGGGAGGCGGGTCCTGGTTCATGGACGGGCCCTTGAACGCCGAACCGGGGCTGCTACGGTCCGGAAGTCGCCGCGCCGTCCGGCTGCGGCCCCCCGCCCTTCCTGGACGCGCGCACGCCATCCACCCCCGCGCGGGCCGGCCGCCGCCGGTGGTCACGCCTGCTCCTCGCCGCCGGCGCCGCGGTGCTCGTGGTCCTGGCCGCCCTCGGCCTCGCGGGCACCGACCTGGGCGCCGCGGCGGACGCCCTCACCGGGGCCGACCCCGAGTTGGTGGCCCTGGCCGCGCTGCTGTACGGCCTCGGCCAGACCGCCTCCGGCTGGATGTGGGCGGTCTGCCAGCGGGCCGGCGGCGTGGTGGGCCTCCCGCTCCACCAGGCCCTGGGCATGCACTGGATGGCCCGGGGCGCGTGCGAGCTCCTGCCCGCGAGTCTGGGCGAGGCCGTGCGGCTGGGCGTGGTCCGCCGCCACCCGGCGGGTGCGCGGGCCGGCGGCCTGCGCATCGCCGGGGGCATCGCCGGCTACAAGGTGCTCGACGCGGCGGTGACCGGGGCGGCGGTGCTCGCCGCCGCGATCGCGGTGCCGCTGCCCGGCCCGGCCGCGGGTCTGCGCTGGACGGCCATCGGCGCGGTCGGCGTGCTGACCGCGCTCGCCCTGGCCTGGCGCCTGGGCGCCGGCCGGCTGATCGCCCGGCTGCTCCCCGACCGCGCCCGCCGCGGGGCGGCCGGCCTGGCCGACGGCGCGTCGGTGCTGGTGCGCCCGCGCGAGGCCCGTCAGGCCGCCGCGCTGGGTGCCGCGGCGGTGGCCCTGCGCGTGGCCAGCCTGGGCGCGCTGCTCGCCGCCCTCGACGCGACCCCGGCCGCGGCCATGCTCGCGTTCAGCGCCATCGTGCTGGCCGGGGTGCTCCCGGCCACCCCCGGCGGCGCCGGCGCCCGGGAGGCGGTGCTGGTCCCGGCGCTCGCCGTCGCGCACGGCATCCCGACCGCGACCGCGCTCGCCTTCAGCGTGGCGGTGCAGATCGTGGCCCTCGCGACCACGCTGCTGGTGGCCCTGCCGGCGCTCGCCTGGCTCGGCCCGGGCCTGCGCCGCGGCGAGCGCGACGCCGCGCCCGCCCCCGTCCCGGCGGGCTAGCCTCGGGCGCGCATGCGCCTCCTGGGCAACCTCATCTGGCTGGTGCTGGCCGGGGTCTGGCTGGCGATCGCCTACGTCGTGGCCGGCATCCTGAACTGCCTCACGATCATCGGGATCCCCCTCGGCGTGCAGTCGTTCAAGCTCGCGGGGTACGCCCTCTGGCCGTTCGGCCGCGTGGTGGTCGGCCGGCCGGGGGCGATCGGGGTGGTGTCGCTGATCGGCAACGTCATCTGGCTCATCCTGGGCGGGCTGGTGCTCGCCGTGCTGCACCTCGTGGTCGGCCTGCTGCTCTGCCTCACGATCATCGGGATCCCCCTCGGCCTGGGCAGCATCAAGATGGCCCGGCTGGCGATCTGGCCGTTCGGCAAGGCCGTGGTCCCCGCGGGCCTGGTCGGGCCGGGCGACACGGTGGTGGTCGGCCCCCTCGGGGCCCGCTGAGGGTCAGGCCGCCGAGGCCCCCCAGACCGCCCAGACCTCCTCGCGCAGCGCCTCGGCCGCCCGGCCCGGGTCGTCGGCGAAGATGATGGATCGGCTCGCGGCCACCAGCGCGCCGGCCGCCCGGCCCCCGAACGCCGGCCCGAGGTCGGCGGGCCGGCCGCCCTGGGCCCCGACCCCGGGGAGCAGGAAGGGCTGGTCGGGCATCAGCGCGCGCAGCCGTGCGATCCGCTCCGGCACCGTCGCCCCGACCACCGCCCCCACCGAGGAGAGGCCCTCCGGGCCGGTGAGGGGCGCACCCCAGGCGGCCACCAGGCGGGCGAGCGCCTCGTGCCAGGGCCCGCCCGCGGCAAGCTCGAGGTCCTCCAGGTCGGCCGCCCCGGGGTTGGAGGTCCGCACCAGGACGAAGACCCCCCGGCCGCGATCGGCCGCGGCCTCCAGGAACGGCGCGACGGCGTCGCCGCCCATCATCGGGTTCACGGTCATCGCGTCCACCGGCCCGCGCAGGAACGCATCGGCGTACATGCGCGTGGTCTGCCCGATGTCCCCGCGCTTGGCATCGGCGATCACCACGAGGCCGGCGTCGGCCGCCGCCCGGCAGGCGTCCTCGTACGCCGCCCACCCCTCGGCGCCCAGCGCCTCGAAGTAGGCGAGCTGGGGCTTCACCGCGACGCACGCCGGGCCGGCCTCGGCGATCAGCCGCCGGCAGAACTCCCGGGCCCCGGCCGCGCCGCCGGGCACGCGGGCCGGGTCGGGGTCCAGGCCCAACACCACCTGGCTCTCCCGGGCGGCCACCGCCGCCGCCAGCCGCCCCGCGAAGGCGCTCACAGGACCAGCGCCCGCACGATCGGGAGCGTCACGGTGGCGAGCAGGGTGGTCACCACGACGCATCCTGCCAGCAGATGGGTGGGCAGCTTGAACTGGCCGCCGATGACGAGCGACATCATCGCGGTGGGGAGCGCGGCCATGACCACCACCGTGTGGAGCACGTCGCCGCTCATCCCGAGGGCCAGGGCGACCCCGAGGCCCACGAACGCCGCGAGCCCGAGGCGCACGACCGCGACCACGCTCACCTCCCGCCACACGTCCCGCAGCCCGCCGAGCTCCAGCATGAGCCCGGCGTAGATCATCACCAGCGGGAGCACCGCGTCCCCGAGGGCGCGGAGCGGCGTCTCGACCAGGTCGGGCAGGTCGTCCACCCCGGCCAGGTTGAGCGCGAGGCCGGCGAGGAGCGCCCAGGTCGGCGGCAGCAGCAGCCCGCGCACCGCGGCCCGCACCCTGAGCGCCCGGCCGCCGGGGACGACCTGCGGCGAGTGGGCCGAGGCGACCGCCGGGGTCGAGACCCACGTGATGATGCCGTTGCCGATCGAGTCGTACATGACCGCGGCGGGCAGCGAGAACCCGGCGCCGCTCGCCGCGATCAGGGGCAGCCCGAAGAACCCGGTGTTGCCCACCGCCATCGCGATCGCCATCGCCCCCCGGTGGGGCCGGTCGTGCCCCATCAGCCGCGAGATCCCGAGGGCGATGGGCAGC
>JALOLS010000051.1 GCA_025455865.1 Thermoleophilia bacterium | reverse complement strand
TCTCGGCCCGGTTCAGGCCGATGGTGACCGCGCCCTCGACCTTGGCGCCGCCGCCCACCGGGTTGGCGTCGGAGTCCCGGCGCGGCACGTCGGCCCGGGTGGTGAACGTGCGCGCCGGGTTCCGCACGGTCGTGAGGCGCCCGAACGGGCCGGTGCGCTTGGGCCCGACGCCGTCGCCGAAGGTGAAGGTCCAGCCCACCAGCGGCGTGCACCGCGGGTTGTTGGTCTCCTCGATGTCGAAGCCGATCGGCTGACCCGGGGCGTAGACGGTGTCCTTCCCCAGGTCGCGAAGGCTCTCCATGATGTTGTTGCGCGCCCGGTTGGCCATCACGTCGGAGTACTCCGGGCACTGGCGGGCGACCACGGTGACGAAGAAGTCGCTCGAGGTCCTCGTGGCCCCCGACGCCGGCACGGCGGCGAACAGGGCCAGGAGCAGGCCGAGGACCGGGATCAGGCGGCGGGGCGGCAGGGGCACGGGTGCCTCCGATCGAGGGACGCCCAGGCTATCGGCCCGCCCCTTGGGAAGCTGAGCCCGCGCGTCAGCCCGGGGCGGCCGCCGAGTCCTCGTCGGCGTAGCGCGCGAGCAGGGCGCGCTCCTCGTCGCGCCGGGGGAACGCGAGCCACACCAGCGCGCCGCCCGCGACCACCGCGACGGCCCCGGCGGCGTAGCCCCAGCGGTCGCCCTGCAGGAACGCGTCCCGGGCCGCGGCGACGATCTGGTCGGCGTACCCGGGGTACTGGCGGGCCACCGCCTCGGCGCCGGCGAACGACTTGGTCAGCTCGGCCTGCACGTCGTCGGACACCTGGGCCGCCTGGGGGCTCGCCGCGATCGCCCGGGAGAACGCGGCCGCGTAGCCCGCGGTGAGCAGGGCGCCGAAGACCGACTGCATGATCGCCCCGCCCAGGTCCCGCTGCAGGTCGGCGGTGCCCGAGGCCATCCCGGCCCGCCGGGCCGGCACCGAGCCCGTCAGGGAGTGGGAGGCCGGGGTGCCGGCGAGGCCCACCCCGATGCCCACCAGCCCGTAGCCCAGCGCGACCACCGCGAAGGACGAGTCGTCGCGCCAGAGCAGGAGCATCGTGAGGAACGCGAGCAGGCAGAAGGCGTAGCCGGCCAAGAGCGTCGCCCGGGCGCCGTGGGCCTCCACCAGCCGCGCCGAGCGCGGCGCCACACAGACCATCAGGACCGCCGCCGGGAGGATCGCGAGGCCCGCCTCGAACGTCGAGTAGCCCAGCACGTTCTGCAGGTACTGCTGGCCGATGAACATCGCCCCCATGAGCGACCCGAACACGATGACCCCGGCCACCGCAGCCACCCAGAACACCCGGCGCCGGGCCACCCGGAGGTCATACAGCGGGTTCGGCGCCCGCCGCTGGCGAAGGACGAAGCCCACCAGGGCCGCGAGGGCCACGGCGGCGAGCCCGAGCACCAGCGCCCCCTGGCCCGGCACCGGGGCGAAGTTGATCGCCAGGATCAGCGCCCCGACCAGGACCACCGAGAGGATCCCGCCCAGGTTGTCCACCGGTTCGGTGGCCTCGTCGACGTGGGCGGGCACCAGGGCCACGGCGAGGACCAGGGCGACCACCGCGAGCGGGATCGTGACCAGGAACACCGACCCCCACCAGAAGGCCTCGAGCAGCGCGCCGGAGAGCAGCATCCCGAGGGCCATCACCGACCCGCCGGCCGCCGACCAGAGGGCGATGGCCCGGGTGCGGCCCGGCCCGGACCAGAGCACGGTGATGAGCGCGAGCGTGGTGGGGAACGCCATGCCGGCGGCCACGCCGCCGAGGACCCGGGCCACCACCAGCACCTCGGCGCTCGGCGCGAAGGCGGCCAGCAGCGCGGCCGGGATGGTGAGCGCCATCCCGAGCACCAGCAGGAGCTTGCGCCCGTGACGGTCCCCGACCGCGCCCAGGTACAGCACCGACGCGGCCAGGCCGAGCGAGTAGCCGACCGCGATGAGGTTGAGCTGGACCTGGCCGGCGTCGAACGCCTCGCCGATCGAGGGGAGCGCCACGTTGGCCACCGCGAGGTTCAGGTTGGCCACGCAGGCCACCAGGATCAGCGCGCCGAGCACCAGCCCGGCCCGCGCCGGCGCGCGCCCCCGCCCCGACCCCCGCTCCACCGCCATCCGCATCCTCCCCGACCGCCCCGGGCGGCCGGAAGCCTAGGCCGCGGCGACCGCGCGCCGCCGGGGGCGGCGGGCGCGCGCCGGCGGGGGCGACGGGGCGAGCAGGTCGCGCAGGAACGCGCCGGTGTGCGAGCCCTCGGTGGCGGCCACCTGCTCCGGGGTGCCGGCCGCGACCACGCTTCCGCCGGCGTCGCCGCCCTCGGGGCCGAGGTCGACGATCCAGTCGGCCGCCTTGACCACGTCGAGGTTGTGCTCGATCACCACGACGGTGTTGCCGGTGTCGACCAGGCGCTGCAGCACCTCGAGCAGCTTCTCGATGTCGGCGAAGTGCAGGCCGGTGGTGGGTTCGTCGAGCACGTACATGGTCCGGCCGGTGGCCACCTTCGAGAGCTCGGTGGCGAGCTTGACCCGCTGCGCCTCGCCCCCGGAGAGGGTGGTGGCCGGCTGGCCCAGGCGCACGTAGTCGAGGCCCACGTCGTGCAGGGTCTGCAGGCGCCGCCGCAGCCGCTCCACCGGCCCGAAGAACCCGACCGCCTCCTCGACGCTCATCTCGAGCACGTCGTGGATGGTCTTGCCCTTGTAGCGGACCGCGAGGGTCTCCCGGTTGTAGCGCTTGCCGCCGCACACCTCGCACGGCACGTACACGTCGGGCAGGAAGTGCATCTCGATCGTGATCGTGCCGTCGCCCTTGCAGGCCTCGCAGCGGCCGCCCTTGACGTTGAACGAGAACCGGCCGGGGGCGTAGCCGCGCGCGCGGGCGTCCTGGGTCAGCGAGAAGAGCTGGCGCACCTGGTCGAAGATGCCGGTGTAGGTGGCCGGGTTGGACCGCGGCGTGCGGCCGATGGGCGACTGGTCGATCGCGATGACCTTGTCGAACTGCGCGAGGCCCTCGATGCGCTCGTGGCGGCCCGGCCGCTGGGGGCGGCGGTTGAGCCGGCCGGCCATCGCCTTCAGCACGATCTCGTTGACCAGGGTGCTCTTCCCGGAGCCCGAGACGCCGGTCACGCAGGTGAGCGCCCCCACCGGGAAGGCCGCGTCGATCCCCTTGAGGTTGTGCTCGCGGGCCCCGCGGACGGTGAGCCAGCCGCGGCCCGGGCGCCGTGTGGGCGGCACCGGGATGGCCCGCCGGCCGGACAGGTAGGCGCCGGTCACCGACGCCTCGACCCGGGCCACCTCCTCCATCGTCCCCTGGGCGACCACCCGCCCGCCGTGCTCGCCGGCCCCCGGCCCCATGTCGATGACGTGGTCGGCGGCCCGCATCATGTCCTCGTCGTGCTCGACCACCAGCACCGTGTTGCCGAGGTCGCGCAGGCGCTCGAGCGTCCCGATCAGCTTGCGGTTGTCACGCTGGTGGAGGCCGATGGAGGGCTCGTCGAGGATGTAGAGCACCCCGACCAGCCCCGCGCCGATCTGGGTGGCCAGGCGGATGCGCTGGGCCTCGCCGCCCGAGAGCGTCCCCGCCGCGCGCGAGAGCGTCAGGTAGCCGACCCCCACGTCGCGCAGGAAGCGCAGGCGCTCCCCCACCTCCTGCACGGCCCGCTCGGCGATCATGGCCTGCTGCGGCGTGAGCTCCAGGGTCCGCAGGACCTCCAGGGCGCCGTCCACCGAGTGCTCGGTGAGCTCGTGGATCGAGAGCCCGCCGACCCTCACCGCGAGGCTGGTCGGCTTGAGCCGCGCCCCGTGGCACGCCGGGCAGGGGACCGGGGACATGAACTGCTCGACCCGCTCGCGGATGCCCTGGCTCATCGTGGTCCGGTGCTGGCGCCGGAGCTGCGGGACCACCCCCTCGAAGCGGGCGGCGCTCGGATAGCCCCGGCTGCGGCGCGGGCCGAGGTTCACCCGCTCGACCCGCCCGGGCCCGTGCAGGAGGAGCCGCTGCTGCTCGGCCGGCAGATCGCGCCACGGCGTGCCCATGTCGATCCCGTGCCGCTCGCAGACGGCCCGCAGCAGCAGGTCGTAGAAGTCGGTGGTGCGGTCGGTCCAGGGGAGGATCGCGCCCTCGGCCAGGGTGCGCTCGGGGTCGACCACCAGCTCGGGGTCGACCTCCGGCGCCGAGCCCAGCCCGGTGCACGCCTCGCAGGCGCCGTGGGGCGAGTTGAAGGAGAAGATGCGCGGCGCGAGCTCGGGCAGCGACGCCCCGTGCTCCGGGCAGGCGAAGCGCTCGGAGTAGGTCCAGCTCTGCCCCGCCCCCCCGACCTCCTCGATGCGGACCAGGCCCTCGGCGAGCTTGGCCGCCGTCTCGACCGCCTCGGTGAGGCGCCGGCGCAGGTCGTCGCGCATGACCAGGCGGTCGACCACGACCTCGACCGTGTGGTTGCGCTTCTTGTCCAGCGCCGGGACCTCGTCGATGAGGTGGACCACCCCGTCCACCGCCAGGCGCGCGAAGCCCTCGCCGCGGATGTGCTCGATGACCTCGCGGTGCTCGCCCTTGCGGCCCCGCACGATGGGCGCCAGCACCATGAAGCGGGTGCCCTCGGGGAGCATGAGCACCTGGTCGGTGATCTGCTCGGCGCTCTGCCCGCTGATCGGCCGGCCGCAGACCGGGCAGTGCGGCTCGCCGATGCGCGCGTAGAGCAGGCGCAGGTAGTCATAGACCTCGGTGACCGTGGCGACGGTGGAGCGCGGGTTGCGCGAGGTCGTCTTCTGGTCGATCGAGATGGCCGGCGAGAGGCCGTCGATGTGGTCGACGTCGGGCTTGTCCATCTGCCCCAGGAACTGGCGGGCGTAGGCCGACAGGCTCTCGACGTAGCGCCGCTGGCCCTCCGCGTAGAGGGTGTCGAACGCCAGGCTCGACTTCCCGGACCCCGACAGGCCGGTGATGACCGTGAGGGCGTCGCGGGGGATCTCCACCGTGACGTCCTTGAGGTTGTGCTCGCGGGCCCCGGCCACGCGGATGGAGTCCGCCCCGTGGTGACGGGGCGTGGCGGCGCGGCGGGGGGGCACCGGGCGATCGTAGCGCGGGCCCCGGCGCCCCCCGGAGCCGAAAAGCGGAACGAGCGCCGGTGCCCGCGGCGCTCGTCCGGGTGACGACGATCGGGTGCCCGCCGATGGCCGTCGTATGGTCGGGAGCGGAGGGATGGGTCCGCTCACCTGGTTGGCGGGGAACTTCGTGAGGAGAGCTGCCCGCACCCCGAGTATCGACGCCCGGGGGCCCGGCGGCGGCCCTCCTAGAGGTTCTGCCCGGGTGCCGGGGCCGCCGGGGCCCGGCAGCGCGCGCAGCGCCCCCAGATCGTCAGGTCGTGCCCCTCCACCGCGAACCCGTGCCGCTCGGCCTCCCGGGCCGCCCAGCCGGCCACCTCACACTCGGGCAGCTCGGCCACGGCGCCGCAGCGGGAGCAGACCAGGTGGTGATGGTGCGCGCGGCTGACGCACAGCCGGAAGGCCACCTCGCCCGTGCCCCGGTGGATCGCGTCGACGGCCCCGCGGTCGGTCAGCAGGCGCAGCGTGCGCTCGACGGTGCGCTCCCCGAGCCCCGGCGCGCGCCGGCGCGCCCGGGCCAGGATGACCGGCAGCGGAAGCGCCTCGTCGGCGTCGTCCAGGGCCTCGAGCACGGCCTCGCGCTGGGGGGTCCGGCGCAGGCCGTCCGCCTGGAGGCGCCCCCACACCCGCTCGGTCAGCTGGCGGCCCATCGGGGTCAGGGTACCCAGCGGAGCGGTTCGGGTTGTCCCCACCCGCCGCCACCGGCAGGCCGGATTCCCCCCGGGCGCGTCCCGCAATACGGTGGGCCCACCCGACCAGGAGCCCCGTGATGGCCCCCGCCCTTCGCGCCCTGTGGGCGCCCGACACCTGGCGCCGCACCCTCTACGCGGTCGCCGCCCTCGCCACCGGCGTGGTGTGGTTCACCGTGCTGGTCACCGTCCTGTCGACCGGCGCCGGTCTGCTGGTGACCCTGGTCGGCCTGCCGATCCTGTGGCTCGGCATGGTCCTCGCCCGCGACGTCATGGCCCCCCTCGAGCGCCGGTGGGCCGGCTGGGCGCTCGGCACCCGGATCCCCGCGCCGCCCCCGCGGCGGGTCGCGGGCGGCCTCCTCGCCCGCATGATCGCCCCGCTCGGCGACCCGGCGGCCTGGCGCGCGGTGCTCCACGGCCTCCTGCTGCTGCCCCTCGGGGTGCTGACGTTCACCGTCGCGGTGACCGTCTGGGCCACCGGCCTGGCCTTGCTCACCTCCCCGGCCTGGGCCTGGGCGGTGGACGGCGACGTGCTGTGGGACGGGAACCGCATGGACACCTGGTGGGAGTGGGCCGGCGCGCTGGTCCTCGGGGCCGGTCTGGTGCTCGCCGCGCCGTGGGCGGTGCGCGGGGTGACCGCGATCGCCGGGGCGATGACCCGCGCGCTCCTCGGGGCGAGCGCGGCGGACCTCGCGTCGGAGAACCGGCGCCTCACCGCCGGACGCGACGCCGCCGTCGACGCCGCCGCGGCCGAGCGCCGCCGCATCGAGCGCGACCTGCACGACGGCACCCAGACCCAGCTCACCGCGCTCGCGATGGATCTGGGCCAGGCGCGGGAACGCCTGGAGCACGAGGGCGGCGACCCGCGCGCGCTCGCCCTGGTCGCGAGCGCGCACGACACCGCCAAGCGGGCCATGGGCGACCTGCGGGGCATCGTGCGCGGGGTGAGCCCGGCCATCCTCGCCGACCGGGGCCTCGACGCGGCGCTCTCGTCCCTGGCCGGCGCGAGCCCGGTCCCGGTCCGTCTGGACGCCGACCTGCCCCGCCGGCTGCCGGCGCCGGTCGAGTCGGCGGCCTACTTCACCGCGTCCGAGGCGCTCGCGAACGCCGGCCGCCACGCGGGGGCCGGCCGGATCGACCTGGACGTGCGCGACGAGGGCACCCGGCTGGTGGTCGAGGTCACCGACGACGGGCGCGGAGGGGCCCACGCGCGCCCGGGCGGCGGGCTGCAGGGCCTGGCCAACCGGCTGGCCGCGGTGGGGGGCGTCCTCGTGCTGGAGAGCCCCGAGGGCGGCCCCACCCGGCTGCGGGCGGAGATCCCGTGCGGGTGATCCTGGTGGAGGACTCGGCGCTCATCCGCGCCGGGCTCGCGCGCCTGCTGACCGACCGGGGCATGGAGGTCGTGGCCGAGGCCGCCGACGCGGCCGGGTTCCTGGCCGCGCTGGACCGCGGACGGCCGGACCTCGCGGTGGTGGACGTGCGCCTGCCGCCCACCTTCACCGACGAGGGCATCCGCGCGGCCATCGAGGCCCGGACCCGGCATCCGGGGCTCCCGGTGCTCGTGCTCTCCCAGCACGTGGAGGAGCGCTACGCCGCCGACCTGCTGGCCGACCGGGCCGGCGGCCTGGGCTACCTGCTCAAGGACCGGGTGGCCGACGTGGGTGAGTTCGTGGACGCCTGCCGGCGGGTGGCGGCCGGGGGGACCGCGGTCGACGGTGAGGTGGTGGCCCAGCTCATGGCCCGGCGGCGCGCCCGCCCGGTCGACGCCCTCTCCGAGCGGGAGCGGGAGGTGCTCGCCCTCATCGCCGAGGGCCGCACCAACGCCGCGGTCGCCCGTCGCCTGCACGTGACCGACGGCGCCGTCGAGAAGCACGTGTCGGCGATCTTCCTGAAGCTGGGCCTCCGGCCGGGGGCCGACGACCACCGCCGGGTGCTGGCGGTGCTCGCCTGGCTCGCCGACCCCCGCTGAGGCCCGATCCGCTCAGGCCGTCGCGAGCGGCCCGTGGTCGTCGCAGTGGCCGTCGTGCACGTGGTGGAGGCGGCCGTCGACCAGGAAGTCGGTGTGGTCGCCGTGCGGCACCGCCTCGTGCCCGCACTCCGGGCCGTGGACGTGGTGGGCCGCCTCGACCGGGAAGCACCCCTCGGGGTTGTCGGCCGTCACCGTGAGCGCGTGCTCGTCCACGTGGTCGCCGTGCGGGTGGTGCAGGTGGCCACCGTGCAGGTAGTCGACGTGGCCCTCGTGGACGACGGCGGTGTGGCCGCAGCCGGGCCCGTGCCGGTGGTCGTGGTCCTCGTGCGCGTGGCAGCCCATCGTCGTCTCCCGGTCGGTCGCTGGCGGAGCCGACGGTACGGCGCCGGCGGCCCGGCGTCCCGCAGTTGACGGGATCCGTCAGGCGAGGCCCCTAGACTGCCGCCCGTGCTGCGTGCCCCCGGCTCCCGGCTCGCCACGGCGCTGCTGGCGTTGCTGGCCTCGGTGGCCGTGGCCACCGCGGCCGGGGTGGTGGCCCTCTGGCCGGGTGACCCCGACATCGCGCCGGCCGCCGGGGCCCGGAGCCAGGACCTGCGCGGGGCCGAGGTGGTCGCCGTGGACGCGCGCGGCTGCCGCGCGGTGGGCCAGACCGACTGCCGGCGGATCACCGTGGAGCTCAGCTCGGGGCCCGACCGCGGGCAGACCACCGCGATGGACGTGAGCGGGGTGGAGATCCAGACCGGCGACCGGGTGCGGGTGATCGACAACCGCCTGCCCCCGGGCGCCACGGTGGCCGGCCTGCCGGCCGACCGCTACGCCTTCTCGGACTTCGAGCGGCGCTCCCCGCTCCTGTGGCTCACGCTGGCGTTCGTCGCGATCGTCCTGATCACCGGACGCCTGCGCGGCCTGCGGGCGCTCGTGGGCCTCGCGTTCAGCCTCGGGGTGGTGGTGCTCTTCGTGGTCCCGGCCATCCTGAACGGCGGCTCGCCGCTCGCGGTGGCCACCTTCGGCGCGCTCGCCATCATGCTGGTGACGATCCCGCTCGCCCACGGCCTCGGCCCCAAGACGGTGGCGGCCTGTCTGGGCACCACCGCCGCGCTCCTCATCACCCTGGCGCTCGCGGTGCTCTTCACCGACCTGGCCCACATCACCGGCTTCGGCTCCGAGGAGGCGGTCTTCCTGCGCGCGAGCAGCGACGACCTGTCGCTGCAGGGCCTGCTGCTCGCCGGCATCGTCATCGGCGCGCTCGGCGTGCTGGACGACCTCACCGTGAGCCAGTCCTCGACCGTGATGGCGCTCCGGCGCGCCGACCCCACCATGGGCGCCCGCGACCTGTACCGCGAGGCGATGGCCGTCGGCCGGGACCACCTCACCGCCACGGTGAACACCCTGGTGCTGGCCTACGCCGGCGCCTCGCTGCCGGTGCTCCTGGTCTTCAGCCTGGCCGACACCTCGTTCGGCACCGCGGTGAACAGCGAGGCGGTGGCCGCCGAGATCGTCGCGACCCTGGTGGGCTCGATCGGGCTCATCGCCGCCGTGCCCATCACCACCGCGCTGGCGGCGCTGCTCGCGGTGCGACTCGACGCGCGCGCGATCCCCGCCGGCGGCCACACGCACTGACGCCGGGCGCCCGCGGCGCCGGTGGATGAGAATGGGTTCGCGTCTTCCGGCCAGCGAGGATCGCGGATGAGCACCGGGCAGGGACAGAACGGGCATGGGCACGGGGCCGACCGGGCCGCATGGGCCGCGCACGCCGAGGACGCCCTGGGCCAGGCCGGGCACCGCGCAGGGGGCGCACGCCGCGCCGTCGTCGAGCTCCTGGCCGCGGAGGACTGCTGCCTGACCGCCCAGGAGATCCACGACCGCCTGCGCGCGGACGGGCGGCGGGCCGGGCTCGCGAGCGTCTACCGCGCCCTGGAGGTGCTCACCGCCCTGCGCCTCGTGCACCGGCTCGACCTGGGCGGGGCCTCGGCCCGGTACGAGGCCGCCGACCCGAGCGGCGAGCACCACCACCACGTGGTCTGCCGCGAGTGCGGCCGGGTGACGCCGTTCGCCGACGACGAGCTCGAGGAGGCCCTGGGCGCGGTGGCCGAGCGCCTCAGCCACCAGGTCGACGAGCACGACATCCTGCTGCGGGGGCGCTGCGCCGACTGCCGGGAGTGACCCGAACGACTCGGGCGGGGCCCTGAATGCCCCTGACGCCCTCCCGAACGACTCGGGCGGGGCCCTGAATGCCCCTGACGCCCTCCCGAACGACTCGGGCGTCGGGCGGGTCAGTGGTGGTGGCCCGTGTCCACCACCACCAGCCCCCCGGGCAGGTCCTCCAGGGCGATGCCGAAGGTCGCGAGCAGGTTGGGGGCGGTCAGCACCTCCGCGGGCGGGCCCAGGGCCACCACGCGGCCGGCCAGGAGCAGCACGCGGTCGGCGCGGGCGGCCTCCCCCACGTCGTGGGTGGCGGCGACCACCGCCGCGCCGCGCGCCCGCTCGCCGGCCACCGCGTCCAGGTAGCGCACCCGGCTGGCGGCGTCGAGGCCCGAGGTGGGCTCGTCCAGCACCAGCACGTCGGCCCGCCGGGCCAGGGCCTGGGCCAGGTGGACCCGCTGCTGCTGGCCCCCGGAGAGCTCGCCGAGCGCCCGGCGGGCGAGGTCGGTCACGCCCATCGCCGCCATCGCCGCGGCGCAGGCCTCATCGTCCTCGTCGGTCATGCGCCCGAGGAGCCCCCGGCGCGAGTAGCGCCCCATGCGCACGACGTCCCGGGCCCGCAGCGGCAGCACGAAGCCCCCCTTGCGCGACTGCGCGAGATAGGAGACGCGGCGCGGTGCCCGCCCCGGCGGCCGCCCGGCCACCTCCAGGTCGCCGCCGACCGGGCGGAGCAGGCCGACCAGCGTGCGCAGGAAGGTCGACTTGCCCGACCCGTTGGTGCCGACCACCGACAGCCACGAGCCGGCGGGGACCTCCAGGTCGAGCCCGGCGACCACCGGACGGCCGTCGTGACCGACCGCGAGACCCCGGGCGCGGACCGCCGGGCTCACGCCGGCGCCGCCCGCCGGGCGGGGACGAGCGACCGCACGGCGAGCACCGCGAAGAAGACCCCCACCGCGACCAGCACGATCGACGCGCCCGCGGCCAGGTCGTAGTGATAGCTCAAGAGCAGCCCCGCGAACACCGAGACCACCCCGACCAGGGCGGCCACCGCCATCATCACGCTCACCCGGTGCGCCACCAGGGCGCCCACCCCGGCGGGGGCGAGCAGCATCCCGAAGACCAGGAGCGTCCCCACCGTCTGGAAGCTGATGACCACGGTGAGGGCCACCAGGGCGAGCATGATCGCGTGGTAGCGGGCGGCCCGGAACCCGGCCACCTCGGCCTGCTCGGGGTCGACCGCCAGCAGCAGGAACGGGCGGGCGCAGACCACGGCCACGGCGAGGACCACGACGGTGGCGCCGGCCTGCCACCAGAGCGCGGCCCGGTCGATGCCGAGGATCTCGCCGAACAGGATCTGGGTGAGGTCGCCCGCGAAGGAGTCCGACCGCGAGACGATCACCACCCCGAGGGCGAGCATCCCCACGAACAGCAGGCCGATGGCGGTGTCGGCCGACAGGCGGGTGCGGCGGGTGACCAGGGAGACCCCGCCGATCATCACCGCCGCCCCGGCCACCGCGCCGGCGATCGAGGGGAGGCCGATCAGCACCGCCGCGGCGATCCCCGGCAGCACCCCGTGGGCCAGGGCGTCACCGAGGAAGGCCATGCCCCGCAGGACCACGAACGTGCCGACCACGGCGCACGCCAGGCTCACGAGCACGCCCGCGACCAGGGCGTGCTGCATGAAGACGTTGTCGGTGAAGGGATCGACGAGGGGGCCCACCGCCCGGCTACCGGGCGGGGGGCGCGCGCAGGGCGTCGGCGATCGCCGTCGCCATCTCGCGCATGAACGTCTCGTAGGAGCCGTCGGCGGGCATGGTGTGCGACGCCAGCTCGACCACCCGGGCCCCGGCCTGGCCGGCGATCGCGTCGGCGACCTGCCGGGGCGTCCCGATCTCGGTGAAGACCACGTCCACGCCCTCGGCGCGGATCTGCTCCTGGAGCTCCGCGAGCTCCGACGCGGACACCCCGGCCTGGGAGGACAGCCCCGGGATGACCGCCCCCACCAGCTCGTACCCGTACCGGCGGGCCAGGTACCCGAGCGACTCGTGCCCGGTCACCAGCTTGCGGCGCGCGGCGGGCACCTGGGCCAGGGTGGCCCGGACCTCGCCGTCGAGTGCGGCCAGGCGCTCGTCCTGCTGCCGGGCGCGCTCGCCCAGGTCCAGGCCCAGGTCGTCGCGCATCGTCGCCGCCATCGCCGCGGCGACCCGCCGCATGGAGGCCGGGTCGGTCCAGAAGTGCGGATCCTCGGCGCCGGCGCCGTGCTCGTCGGCGTGGGCCTCCTCGCCCGCGTGGGGCTCCTCGCCCGCGTGGGGCTCCTCGCCCGCGTGGGGCTCCTCGTCCGCGTGGGGCTCCTCGCCCGCGTGGGCCTCCTCCTCCTCGTGGGCGACCACCTCGCGCTCCCCCACCCGGCGGACCGCGATGTGGTCGGTGGCGAAGAGGACCGGCGTCCCCCGCTCCCGGGCCGCCTTCAGCGCGTCGGTGAGGCCCTCCTCGAGATCCAGGCCGTTGGCCACGACGAGGTCCGCCCGGTTCACCGCCTCGATGTCCTTCGCCGAGGGCTGCCAGTCGTGGGGGTCCGTGCCCTGGGGCATGAGCACGGTCACCTCGGCGTCGTCGCCCGCGAGGTCGCGGGCCACCGCGCCGAGGATGGCGGTGGTGGCGACCACGCGCGGACGCTCGGCGGCGGCCGTGTCCCCGCCGTCGCCGCAGGCGGCCACGCCCAGGGCGAGCAGACCGGCGAGCACGGCGAGGATGGCCGCACGAAGGGCGGCGGGCCGGCGGATGGTCACGGGCGGGCCTCCACGGACGCGGTGACGGACACCGGCGAGCCTACCATATGAATGGGAATCAGTCTCAGGAGCACCCTGCACCGGTCCGAGACCGGCGGGCCGCCCGCGCCTCAGCCGGGCGGCAGCGGCCGCCAGCGGCCGAGCACCTCCCCGTGGCGCCGGCGCCGCTCGGCCTCGTCGTCCCAGGGCGGCTCGGCCGGGGGGAAGGCCGAGGGCCGGCCCTCGCCCCAGAAGACGCCGCGGCCCGGGAGCCCGTGCAGGGCGGCGAAGAGGTCGTCCTCATCGAGCCCGGGCGCCGCGAGCGACCGGAAGGCCGTCTCGCCCGGGTCGCGCGGCACCGGCGGCCCGCTCACCGGCGGCCGCCCCGGCGCGGGCGGGCCGGGGGGTCGGGCTCCCCGCCGCCGGCGTCGCCCACCCCGGCGAGCTCGGCCTGGATCGCCGCGAGCTCGTCGCGGAGCTCCGCCGCCCGCTCGAAGCGCAGGTCCTCGGCCGCCGCGAGCATCTCCTGCTCGAGCTCGATCGCCAGCCGCTCGAGGTCCGCCCGCCCCGCGCCCGCCGGCACCCTGGCCCGCGCCCGGCGGGCCGCCGCGCCCCGGCCCCGCCGGGTGGCCGCCGACCCGTGCAGGCCGAGGAACTCCGCGATGTCCGAGACGCCCTTGCGGATGGACTCCGGGGTGATCCCGTTGGCCTCGTTGTAGGCGACCTGGATCGCCCGGCGGCGGTCGGTCTCGGCGATCGCCGTGCGCATGGCCTCGGTCATGGTGTCGGCGTACATCAGGACGCGCCCGTCGACGTTCCGCGCGGCCCGCCCGATCGTCTGGATCAGCGAGGTCGTGCCGCGCAGGAACCCCTCCTTGTCGGCGTCGAGGATCGCGACCAGGGTCACCTCGGGCAGGTCGAGGCCCTCCCGCAGCAGGTTCACCCCCACCAGCACGTCGAACTCGCCCAGGCGCAGCTCGCGCACCACGCGGATCCGCTCGATGGCGTCGATCTCGGAGTGCAGGTAGCGGGCCCTCACGCCGGCCTCGGCCAGGTAGTCGGTGAGGTCCTCGGCCATCCGCTTGGTCAGCGTGGTGACCAGCACCCGCTCCTCGCGGTCGACGCGGGCGCGGATCTCCCGCAAGAGATCGTCGATCTGGTGATGGGTGGGCCGGACCTCCACCTCGGGGTCGACCAGCCCGGTCGGGCGGATGATCTGCTCGACGATGCGGCCGGACACCCGCCGCTCGAACTCGCCCGGCGTGGCCGACACGAAGACCACCTGGCCGACCCGCTCCAGGAACTCCTCCAGGCGCAGGGGCCGGTTGTCGGCGGCCGAGGGCAGCCGGAAGCCGTTGTCGATGAGCGCGGCCTTGCGTGAGCGGTCGCCCTCGTACATCCCCCGGAGCTGCGGCACGGTGTTGTGCGACTCGTCGATGAGGCACAGGAAGTCGTCGGGGAAGAAGTCGATCAGCGTGTGCGGGGGCTCCCCCGGCGAGCGGCCGTCGAGGATGCGCGAGTAGTTCTCGATCCCCGAGCAGAAGCCGAGCTCGCGCATCATCTCCATGTCGTACTGGGTGCGCTGGCGGATGCGGTGGGCCTCGACCAGCCGCCCCTCGCCCTCGAAGCGCGCCACCTGCTCCTCCAGCTCGGCCCGGATGTCCACCAGCGCGTGCTCGATCGTCTCGCGCGGGGTGACGTAGTGGGTGGCCGGGAAGACCCCGAGGTGCCCGAGGTCGCCGAACACCTCGCCGGTCACCGGGTGGAAGTGGGTGATGCGCTCGATCTCATCGCCGAACATCGACACCCGGTAGGCGGTCTCGGAGTCGGCGGGCTGGATCTCGAACACATCGCCCCGGGCCCGGAACCGGCCGCGCTCCAGCACCGTGTCGTTGCGCTGGTACTGCACCTCGACGAGCCACCGGAAGACCTCCTCGCGGGGGAGCATGTCCCCCACCCGGAGCATCAGCAGCCGGTCGCGGTAGACCTCCGGCGACCCGATGCCGTAGATGCAGCTCACCGAGGCCACGATGACCACGTCGCGCCGGGCGAGCAGCGCGCTGGTGGCCGCGTGGCGCAGGCGGTCGATCTCGTCGTTGATCGCCGCGTCCTTCTCGATGTAGGTGTCGGTCTGCGCGATGTACGCCTCGGGCTGGTAGTAGTCGTAGTAGCTGACGAAGTACTCGACCGCCGCCCCGGGCAGCAGCTCGCGGAACTCGTTGCACAGCTGCGCCGCGAGCGTCTTGTTGTGGGCGATGACCAGCGCCGGCCGCCCCGTGCGGGCGATGAGGTTGGCCATCGTGAACGTCTTGCCGGACCCGGTCACGCCGAGCAGGGCCTGGTAGCGCTCGCCGGCCTCCACGCCCTCGACGAGCTGGTCGATGGCCTGCGGCTGATCCCCGGTGGGGGCGTAGGCGTCGGTGAGGGTGAACACCGGATCGGCCATCGCCCGACGATGGTAGCCCCGCCCGCGACCCACCACGCGTCCAATCGCGGGCGCGTCCACTTTGGCGATGGGGCCAAGGGCCGCGCCGGGACCCCCGCCTAGGCTTGGCCCATGACGTCGCCTGGGGTCCCCGCCGCACCGTCGCCGGGGCGCCCGGACGACGCCGCCGCCCACGGCTCGCCTGGGGAGCCGTGGGCCGGGGGCCCTGCGACCGGGACGCGGGGCCCGTGGCCCGGCGGCGCCCGACGGCGCCGCCGGGGCCACCTCGTCCGCCTGGCCCCGTGATCGTCCCCGGCCGACCGCCCTCGGGCGGCTGCGGCCGGGGCGGGGTCCAGGTCCGGCGGTAGCCTGACGGGCGGGAGACACCCGGACCCGGAGGCGCCATGCCCGCCCAGCTCATCCACACCATGATCCGCGTCCTCGACGAGGACCGCTCGCTCGCCTTCTACGGGGCGCTGGGCTTCGCGGAGCACCGGCGGCGGCGGGTGGGGGGCGACACCGCCACGATCATCTTCCTCGGGCTGCCCGACGACGGCGCCCGGCTGGAGCTCACCCTCAACGACGGGCGGACCGAGCCCTACGCCCAGGGCGAGGGATACGGCCACATCGCCCTGCTCACCCACGACCTCGACGCGGACCTGGAGCGGCTGGCCGGGGTGGGCGTCCGGCCCGAGACCGAGATCTACGCCCCCTACCCCGGCGGCCCGCGCATCTGCTTCGTGCGCGACCCCGACGGCTACCGCATCGAGCTGCTGGAGCGGGACCCCGCCCTGCCGGGCTGACCCCTCCGGCCGGCCCGCATCGCCCCGGCACGGTGCTACCGTGCCGGGGGACAGGGGAGCCGCACCCGCGGCTGAGAGGAGGCCCCGAGCCTCGACCCTTTGAACCTGAACTGGGTAATGCCAGCGAAGGGAGCAAGCGTTGACCCGCCGCCGCGCGGCCCCGTCCGACGGGGTCCTGGCCCACCACCCGCCCCACCTCGCCGCCCGCGGGCTGCGCCTGGCGTTCCCGGGACGCGACGGCGACGTGCCGGTCCTGGACGGGGTCTCCCTGGAGGTGCGCCCCGGCGAGCTGGTGGCCCTGGTCGGGCCGTCGGGCTCGGGCAAGAGCACCCTGCTGGACGTGCTGGCCGGCCTCGCCGAGCCGGACGCCGGCGAGGTGCTGATCGACGGTCGCCCGGCCCCCGGCCGCGCCGGCCGGCTCACCCTGATGCCCCAGCGCGACGCGCTGCTCCCCTGGCAGACGGTCGCCCGCAACGTCGCCACCGGCCCCCGGCTGGCCGGCGTCGCGCGGGAGACGGCCGACGGCGAGGCCCGTGCCGCCCTCGCCCGCGTGGGGCTCGAGGGGTTCGAGGATCACTACCCCCACGCGCTCTCCGGGGGCATGCGCCAGCGCGCCGCGCTCGCCCGCACGCTCCTCGCCGGCCGCGGGGCCTGGCTGCTCGACGAGCCGTTCGGGGCGCTCGACGCCCTCACCCGCGCCGGCATGCAGGACCTGCTGCTGGCCCTGTGGGAGGAGCACCGCCCGAGCGTGCTGCTGGTGACCCACGACCTGGACGAGGCGCTGGTGCTGGCCGACCGGGTGCTGGTGGCCGGGCCGCGGCCGGCCCGCGTGGCCGGCGTGGTCGAGGTGACCCTCCCCCGCCCGCGGCGGGTCGAGGTGAGCGCATCCGCCGAGTTCGCCGCCCTCAAGGGCGACCTGCTCGCGCTCGTCCGGGAGACCGGGGCGCTCGCGTGAGGGCCACCCGCGATGCCGCCGCGCGCGCCCCCGACGCCCCGGCCGCCCCGGCCCCGGCGGCCGCCCCGGCCCGGCGGCGGCGCCCCCGTCCCGGCCGCTGGCTCCCGGCCCTGGTGCTCCCCTTCGTGCTCATCGCCGTGTGGCAGGGCGCGGCGATGGTCCTGCGGCCGCGCGAGTGGCTCCTGCCCTCCCCCGCCGCGATCGCCGGGGCGCTCTGGGACGATCGCGGGCGGCTGTGGTTCCACGCCCAGGCCACCATCGCCACCACCCTCGCCGGACTGGCCATCGCCGTCGGCGCCGGCGTGCTGCTCGCGCTGCTGATCGCCTGGAGCCGCAGCGCCGAGCGGGCGGTCTACCCGTGGGTGGTCGCCAGCCAGACGGTGCCGGTGCTCGCCGTGGCGCCGCTGCTGGTCGTGTGGCTCGACCCCGAGCCGGCCATGCTCGCGCTGGTCGCGCTGGTCGCCTTCTTCCCGGTCGTGGTGGCCGGCGTGGACGGCCTGCGCGCGGCCGACCCCCTGCTCGCGCGCACGGTGCGCACGATGGGGGCCCGGCCCGGCTGGGTGTGGCGCCACGTGCTGGTGCCGGGAGCCCTCCCGGGCCTGTTCACCGGCCTGCGCATGGCCGCCGTCTTCGCGGTGACCGGGGCGGTCGTGGGGGAGTACGTCGGCGCCGAGCGCGGGCTCGGCGCGTTCTCGAAGCTGACCACCGGGCAGTTCCAGACGGCGCTCACGTTCGCCGCGGTCGCGTGGCTCGCGCTCATCGGCGTGGCCCTGTTCGCCGCGGTCAGCGCGCTCGAGCGCCTGGCCCTGCCCCACCGCCACCGCGCCGTGCGGCGGCGGACCGTTCGCGAGCGGATGAGGAGGACCTGAGGTGAGGGCACGTCGTGGGGGACTCGGGGCGCTCGTCGCCCTGGCCGCAGCCGTCGCGCTCCTGGCCGGCTGCGGGGGCGGGGACGACGGGGCGACCACCGGCGCGGGCGCCGGGACCGCCCCGGCCGAGCGGGTGTCGCTGGTGCTGGACTGGTTCCCGAACGCCAACCACGCCGGCGTCTACGGGGCCCTGCAGGAGGGCCTGTTCGCCGCCGAGGGCGTCGACGTGCGCCCGCGGGTGCCCGCCGACCCGACGACCACGCTCAAGGAGGTGGCCGCCGGCAAGGCCGACCTCGGCGTGAGCTACCAGCCCGAGGTGCTGATCGCCCGCTCCCAGGGCCTCCCGGTGCGCGCGGTGGGCGCGCTGGTCGTGCACCCGCTCAACAGCGTGATGGCCCGCACCGACCGGGGCATCACCCGCCCGCGGGACCTGGAGGGCAAGACGGTGGGGATCGCCGGCGTGCCGAGCGACCGGGCGCTGCTCGACACCGTGGTCCGCGACGACGGGGGCGACCCGGCGCGGGTGAAGACGCGGGTGGTCGGGTTCTCGCTCGCCCCGGCCCTCGCCGCCGGACGGGTCGACGCGGTCATCGGCGCCTACTGGAACGTCGAGCAGGTCGACCTGGCCCGCAAGGGGGTCCCGACCACGGTCTTCCGCCTGGAGGAGCACGGGGTCCCCGACTACGACGAGCTGGTCCTGGTGACCAGCGAACGCACCGCGCGCGAGCGGCCCGAGATGCTCCGCGCGGTGCTCGCCGGGCTCGCGCGCGGCCAGCGGTGGGCCAGGGAGAACCCCGGCGCGGCGGCCGCGAGCCTGGTGGCGGCCAACCCCGACCTCGACGCGGCCGACCTGCCGGAGCAGCTGCGGCTCACCCTGCCGCTGCTTTCGCCCGACGACGAGCCGCCCCTCACCGTCGACGTGGCCGAGTGGACGGCGTTCGCCACCTGGATGCGCGAGCGCGGCCTGCTCCAGGAGCCGGTCGACGCGGCCGACGCGGTCACGCCCGAGTTCCTGCCCGCCGGTGACGGCCGGTGAGCGCCGACGGCTGCTTCCCCCTGATCCACGAGACCGGGCTGGGCGTCGACCTGCACGGCGAGGATCCGACCAAGGCGGCCCGCCGCGCGGTGCAGGACGCCATCCGGCGGGTGTCGTTCCCGGGCCTGGCGGCGCTGCTCCCGGACGGGGACCGGGCGAACATGCGGGTCGAGGTGACCGTCGCCGTGCCGGGCGCAGACCGCGTCCGGGCCGACGAGGTCGCGGCGGAGCTCCCCTACGGCCGGGTCCGGGTCACCGCGGTCGAGGGCGGGCTCCGCCACCCGAGCGGCCTGGGCGCCGGCGACCTCATCGCCTGCGTGGCCCTGCTCGCGGTCGGCTGGTAGCCGGCCCGGCTCACAGCGGGGCGGCCGACCGGAGGGTCACGCCCAGGTGCTCGCGCAGGACCAGGCCGGTCAGCCGCTCCACGCCGCCGGCCGCCCGGGGCTCCACCGCCCCCGGCGCGTCGGCGAGCGGCCGGCCGACCAGCGCCGCGAGGGCGGCCAGCGCGGCCGGGTCGACCCGCTCGGCCCCGGACGGGCCCGCGCAGGCCGGGCAGCACGCGCCGCCCGCGCGCGGGGAGAAGCCGACCAGCGGCCCGGGGGCGCCGCAGCCGACGCAGGATCCCAGCTGCGGGAGCAGGCCGGCGGCGACCAGGAGCTTGGCCTGGGCGCCGAGCACGAGCGGGTCGAGCCGGGGCGGCCCGGCCGCCGGCGGCGCGGCGGCGAGCAGGCCGAGGGCGCGCACCACCAGGTTGTAGGCGGCGTCGCCCGGCTCACGCTCCGGGAGGACCCGGAGGGCGGCCTCCAGCACGCACGAGGCCGCCCGGAGGCGGTACCCCTCCACCCACAGCCCGGCGTGGGCGTCCAGCACCGACGCCCCGCGCAGGGTCGCAAGCTCGCCGCGGCCCTCGACCAGCGACATCCGGCAGCGCACCCCGGGCTGCAGGCGGCCCCCCAGGCGCGAGCGCGGGCGCCGCGCCCCCTTGGCGATGGCCGGGATGCGGCCGAGCGGCGTGAGCAGCGCGAGCACCACGTCGGCCTCGCCGAACCGGATGGTGCGCAGGACCACGGCCTCGGTGTCCACGACGGCCACCGGCCGATGGTGTCAGGCCGGCCGCTCCCCGGCCTGGCGCTCGGCCCCGCTCGGCACCCCGGCGAGGGCCGTCGCCCGCACGACCGCGTCGCGGATCGCGGCGGCGGTGGCGTCGGCGGCGGCCGCCCCGCAGGCGAAGGCGGTCCCCGGGCGCGCGCCCGTCGCCAGGCAGAAGGCCACGTCGCCGTCGAGCCGGGTGTGGACCGGGGCCACCGCGCGCGCCATCCCCGCCTGCGCCGAGCGGGCGACCTGGGCGGCCTCGACCTTGGTCAGCCGCGCGTCGGTCGCCACGCAGACCAGCGTGGTGCTCTCGAACACCGGGTGGACCAGGCGCGGGTGGACCGGCGGCTCGGCCCAGGCCGCCCGGGCGGCCCCGACGAAGCCGCGGCCGGGGGTGAACGCGCCGGCGATCACCTCGCCGCGCTCGTCCAGGACGTCGCCGAACGCGTTCACGACCGCGAGCGCCGACACCGTGCACCCGTCGTACAGGCGCCGGGTGGCCGCGCCGACCCCCCCCTTGCACATGCCCGCGCCCCCGAGCAGCTTGCCCACCGTGGCCCCGGTGCCGGCGCCCACGCTCCCGAGAGGGTGGGGCGCCCCGGCCCGCGCGGCCCGGCAGGCCGCCTCGCCGTCCTCGGGGCCCGGGCGCCGGCCCGCGTCCCCCACGCCCAGGTCGTAGATCACCGCGGCGGGCACGATCGGCACGCGGGCCCGGCCGGTGTCGAAGCCGAGCCCCTCGCGCTCGCACCACGCCGCAACCCCCGCGGCGGCCGCCAGCCCGAACGCGCTCCCGCCGGTGAGCAGCAGCGCGGTCACCTCCCCCACCGTCGCCAGCGGCGAGAGCAGGTCGGTCTCGCGGGTCCCGGGGCCGCCGCCCCGCACGTCGACGCCGCCGACCGTCCCGGGCGGGGGGATGACCACCGTGCAGCCGGTCGCCGCGACGCGGTCCTCCCAGTGGCCGACGGCGATCCCGGGGACGTCGGTCAGCACGGCCCGCCCCCCGGGGACGGCTGGCAGCGCGGGCACCAGTAGGTGCCGCGCTGGGCCACCCGGCCCTTCTCCACCGGGGTCCCGCAGCGCGGGCAGGGCTCGTCCCGGCGGCGGTGGACCCGCAGGAGGTCCTGCATCCCCCCGCGGCCCCCGTCGGCGTCGCGGTAGCGGTCGATGCTCGCCCCGCCGGCGTCGACCCCGGCCCGCAGCCGGTCGCGGATGGCCCGGTGCAGCCGCCGCACCTCCCCGGCGGTCAGGTCCCCGGCCGGCCGGCGGGGGTGGACGCGGGCCGCGAACAGCGCCTCGTCGGCGTAGATGTTGCCGATGCCGGCCACCAGCCGCTGGTCCAGGAGCGCGGCCTTGACCGGCGTCCGCCGGCCGGCCAGCAGGTCCCCGAGGCGCCGGGCGGTGAACGCCGGGGTGAGCGGCTCGACCCCGGTGCGGGCGCGCCAGTAGGCCCCCGCGTCGGGCATCCCGGCCGGGAGGATCCAGGCGCGGCCGAAGCGCCGGAGGTCGGCGAAGAGCAGGCTCGCGCCGTCGTCCAGGTCGAACCGGGCCCGGGCGTGCGGCACGGCCGGGTCCGGCGGACCCGGCGTCCAGCGCAGCTGCCCGGTCATGCGCAGGTGCATGACCAGGGTGTCGCCCGAGTCCAGGCCGACCAGCAGGTACTTGCCCCGGCGGCCCACCCCCTCGATCCGCCGGCCGACCAGCGCGTCGGCCACCTCGCCGGGGTCCTCGGGCGCGACCAGCCGGGCGTCGGCCACCGCCACGGCGGTGAAGGCGCGGCCGGGCAGCACGGCGTCCAGCCGGCGGCGGATGGTCTCGACCTCGGGGAGCTCGGGCATCCCTACCCCCGGCCCCGCGCGAGGACCAGCGGGCGGGGCGGCACCGGGTCGTCGCCCAGGGCCACCGCCTCGGCCACCATCCCGACCGCCCGCCCGGCGAGCCAGGCGTCCTGGGCGTGCACCACGGCCAGCAGGTCGCCCGCGGCGACCCGGTCGCCCACGCGCACCGCCACCTCCACCCCGACCGCGGGGTCCACCACCTGCCCGCGGCTGAGCCGTCCGGCCCCGAGCCAGCGCGCGGCCTCGCCCACCGTGCGCGCGTCCACCCGGGCGACCACGCCGGCGCGGGCCGCGCGCACCTCCTCGCGCATCCGCGCGGCCGGCAGGCGCTCGGGCGCGGTCCAGACCGCCGGGTCGCCGCCCTGCGCCTCCACCCAGCGCTCAGCCGTCGCGAGCGCGGCCCCGGTCCTGAGCGCCGCCGCCGCCGCGTCGGCGCCCTCCCCGTCGGCCACCACCCCGGCCGCCTCGGCGAGCTCGCCGGCGACGGTGACCGCGAGGTCGCGCAGCGGCGCCGGCCCGGCCCCGCGCAGGACCTCGCCGCACTGGCGCACCTCGAGCGCGTTGCCGACCATCGCGCCCGCGGGCTGCTCCATGTCGGTGACCAGCCAGCGCACCCGGCGCCCCCACGGGCGCGCGATGTCGGCCATGAGCTCCGCCGCCTCGCGGGCCCGGTCGGCGTCGGCGAAGAACGCGCCGCCCCCGGCCTTGACATCCAGCACCAGCGCCTGGGCGCCCCCGGCGATCTTCTTGCTCATCACCGAGCCCGCGACCAGCGCGGCCCCGGACACCGTCCCGGTCTGGTCGCGCAGGGCGTACAGGCGCCGGTCGGCGGGCACCAGGCGGTCGCTCTGCCCCACCACGGCGATGCCGACGTCGCGGACCTGCCGCACGAAGCGCTCCAGGGGCAGGTCGACCCGCATCCCGGGGATGGCCTCGAGCTTGTCCAGGGTGCCCCCGGTGTGCCCCAGGCCGTGGCCGCTGGTCTTGGCCACGCGGACCCCGAGCGCCGCGGCGAGCGGCGCGGCCACCAGGGTCACCGAGTCGCCCACCCCGCCGGTCGAGTGCTTGTCGCCGGTGGGCCCGAGCTTCCCGAGCTCCAGGCGGTCGCCCGAGCCGACCAGGGCCCGGGTGAGCGCGGCGGCCGCGCCGGGCCCGATGCCGCGCAGGCAGACCGCCATGCACCAGGCGCTCATCTGGGCGTCGCTCACCGACCCCGACGTCCACCCGCGCACGAAGCCCTCGACCTCGGCGGCGGGGACCTCGCGGCCGGCCATGGTCCGCTCGATCACCTCGACAGTGGGCAGCGGAACCGTCACGGCGGGCGAGGCTACCAGGGGCTGCTAGCGTCCTCCCGGTGACCAGAGCCCCGCTCCTCGCGGTGCCGCTCTTGGCCGCCGGCCTCGGGGCCGGTGTCGCCCTCGCGGCGCCCGCGACCACCACGACCAGCACCACCGGGACGACCGGGACCACCACGGCCCGGACCGGGACCACGACCGCCCCCCGCACGGGGCCGGCCGCCCCCGCCCCGGCGACCACCGGGACGACCACGACCGGGACGACCACGGCCCCCCGTGACCCGGGCGGGCCGCCGCGCCTGTCGGCGCTCCGGCTCCCCAAGGTGATCACCGCCCAGCAGGGGCACGCCCGATTCCTGGTCGGGGTCCGCACCCGGACCACGTCCACCGTGCAGGTCCAGGTCTTCGCGGCCAAGGACAACCGGCTCATCCGGACCGTGGCCACCGCCCAGCCCCACGCCCCCGGGCGGGTCTACTTCCTGATCGAGGCGACCACCGAGCAGCGGTTCCAGATCCCCGCCGGCGTCTACCGCCTGCGGCTGCAGGCCACCGACGCCCAGGGGCGCACCTCGCCGATCGTGCGGGGGAGCTTCCGGCTCAAGCTGACCACCCCGCGCGGGCGCATGGACGCCTTCACCGTCCCGCTCTTCCCCGCGCTGGCGCGGCAGCTGTCGATCCCGCCCGGCGGCCAGCTCGTCGCGGCCGCCGCCCCCGGCGGCGCGGCCGTGCGGGCCGGGCTGCGCCGGGGCGACGTCATCACCTCGCTGAACGGCGCGACGGTCGAGAGCCCGGGCGCCTGGCAGGCCGCGCTGCGCTCGGTCCCCGCCGAGAAGCCGGTGCCGATCGAGTACCGCCGGGGCACCGAGGTGCGTCAGGCCACCCTGGCGCTCTCGCCGGACTGGACCCCGGTGGCCGACTTCCAGCCGGCCTTCAAGGTCATCCTCGAGCGGGAGCCGCGGGTGCTCGCGTACCAGCTCGCGGCCGCCCGCCAGCGGATCGACGCCGACAAGCCCGACGAGGCCCAGGCGCTCCTCGACGAGTGGCCGGCCGCGTTCCGCCGCACCGCCATCGGCCAGCTCCTGCAGGGCGAGATCCTGCTCGCCAAGGACGACACCAAGGGCGCGCTCGGGGCCTACAACCGGGCCGTGAAGGCCGACCCCGAGCTCGGCGCCGCCCAGCTCGGACGGGGTCTCGCCCTCTCGCGCCTCGGGCGGACGGCCGAGGCGGCCACCGCCTTCGCGTCCGCCCAGGAGCTCGACCCGGGCGACGCGGTCGCCGCGGCGTTCCGGGCCTACGCCCTGCTCGCCACCGACCAGCCGGAGCCCGCGCTCGAGTCGGCCAACCGCGCCGTCGCCCTCGACCGGCTCTACGAGGACGGCCCCATCGCCCGCGGCCTCGCGCTCCTCGCGGCCAACCGCCGGGTGGACGGGGTCAAGGCGCTCCGGCAGGGCCTGATCCTGCTGGCCGACCCCGAGCGGGCCCAGCAGCTCATCACCGAGAACCTCGAGCCGAACGACCCCTGACCCGGTGTGCGTCCCGCCGGCGGCGGGACGTGAGGGTCACAGCTCGCCGGTCGGCTCGACGTCCTCGTCCTCGGCGCGGCGGCGGGGGCGCCGGCCGGCGCTGCGGCCGCCGCCGGCCATGCTCGACCACACCACGATGGCGAGCAGCCCGATGGCCAGGCCGACCCAGAACTGCCACATGGTGAGCGGGTTGCCGGCGAAGATGCCGTAGAGCAGCAGCACGGCGACCACCCCGACGAGCGCCACCGGCCGCTGGCGCGGGGGCGCGAGGTGGACGGTCCAGGGCGCGGCGAGGGCGATCACCAGAAGCAGGATCCCGCTCACGCCGGCCTCCCCACGAGGGGTCGCCCGGCGCGCGCCGGGCAGGACGGGAGACGCTGGGAGCGCGGTCCGGGCTGCACGGATGGTCCTTCGGTTCGGGCGCGGCGATCGGAGGGCCGCGGCCGCGGGACTCTAGCGGACGCCCCCGGCGCGCCCGGGGGCGGCCCGGTGAGGGCACGGCCGCGACCCGCGGGGCTAGCGTGGGCGGGGTGCGCCTGGCCGGCCTCCACCTCGTGCAGGACCTGCGCCTGATCGGGAGCCCCCGCCGGTCGGCGGTGGCCGAGGTCGACGCCGACGGGCGGCTGATCCGGCTCGACCTGGCGGGCGACGACGAGGAGGTGCTCGCCGCGCTGCCCCCCGCACCCGCGCTCGTGGTCGTCGACGCCCCGCTGGTGGTGCCGGACGGGGCCGGACAGCGCGACGTGGAGCGGGTGCTCGCCTGGTGCGACGCCCAGCCCTTCCCGGTGTCGGCCCGCCGCATGGCCCAGGTGTTCGGCGGCGCGCGGGCCGTCGGCCTCGCCCCGGCGCTGCGGGCGGGCGGGCGCCGGGCGGTCGAGACCGTCCCCGACCTGGTCCTGCGTGAGCTCACCTGGGAGCGCGAGCACCCCCCGGGCCGGCCGCCCCTGGAGCTCGGCGCCTACCGGGCGGCCTGGCTCGGGGTGCGGGCCCCGGTGTTCCGGGCCAAGGCCGCCGGGCGGGCGCGGCCGGCGGGGCTGGCCCCCGCCCGGGCGCTGATCGCCGCGCACCTGGACCTGGGCGGCTGGGCCCCCGCCCCCGCCCCGGACGACTGGCAGGCCCTGCACGACGCCGCCCGCCTGGACGCCCTGGCCTGCGCCCTGGTCGCCTGGCGCCACCTCGCCGGCCGGGGAGCGACCACCCTCACGCTCGGCACCCCGGAGCGGGGCGAGGTGCTGCTGCCGGCCGACGCCAACCTGGCGGGCCGGCTGGCGGTGAACCTGGACCGCCTGCGCGGGGAGGGGGCCATCGCGATCTGATGACGGTCCACCGGTTGGCGTGGCCCGGGGCGCCGGGTAGGGTCGATGGCACGCCACCGCCCCGGCCGGGCCCCGGATGGCCTTGCGGGGCGTCAACCGCAATGGGGGGAGCGCCATGTCCGACAGCGTCTACAAGGTCATCGAGATCGTGGGCACGAGCGCGGAGTCCTGGGAGGCGGCCACGCACGCCGCCGTCGAGACCGCCTCGAAGACCCTTCGTGACCTGCGCGTCGCCGAGGTCATCAAGCAGGACGTGACGGTCGAGGACGGCAAGGTGTCGCGCTTCCGCGTGCGGCTGAGCATCTCGTTCAAGTACGAGTCCTAGCCCCTCCCGCGCGGGGCCGCGGCGGGCGACCGCCGCGGCCCGCGCGAGGGGAGCGGCACCGGCCGGCCGGCGATCCCGGGGGCCGGGTCGCCGGGCAGGAGCCACTCGAGCGCCGTGCGCCCGCAGTCGGCGAACTCCCCCAGCCAGCGCGACCCGCCCGGGTCCCGGCCGGGTCGCAGGGCGAGCAGCGGCACCCATTCCCGGCTGTGGTCGGTCGACGGGGTGGTCGGGTCGTTGCCGTGGTCGGCGGTGACCAGGAGCAGGTCCTCACGGCCCAGGCGCGGGATCAGGCGCCCGAGGTCCTCGTCGAAGGCGGCGAGGCACTCCGCCCATCCGGCCGGGTCGTTGCGGTGCCCGAACCGCGAGTCGAAGTCCACCAGGTTGGCGAAGACCAGCCCCCGGGGCAGGTCGTCCAGCAACCGGGCGACGGTCTGCATGCCCTCGCGGTCGCCGGCGGTGTGGTGGTCGCCCGCGATCCCGCGGCCCGCGAAGATCTGGCCGATCTTCCCCACCCCCTCCACGCGCACCCCGCCCCGGGTGAGCCGGTCGAGCACGGTGGGCCCGTGGGGCGGGACAGCGTAGTCGCGCCGGCCGGCGGTGCGGGTGAAGGCCCCCGGGGGGCCGGTGAAGGGCCGGGCGATCACGCGCCCGACGCGCCAGGGCCCGTCCAGGATGCGGCGGGCGGCCTCGCAGGCGCCGTAGAGCTCCGCCACCGGCACGACGTCGGTGTGCGCGGCGACCTGGAAGACCGAGTCGGCCGAGGTGTAGACGATGAGCCGCCCCGTGCGCAGGTGCTCCTCGCCCAGGCGGGCGATGACCTCGGTGCCGGACGCCGGCACGTTGCCCAGCCAGCCGCGCCCGGTCGCCCGGGCGAAGGCGTCCATGACCTCGGGCGGGAAGCCCTCGGGGAACACCGGGAAGGGCCGGTCGGTGCGGAGCCCCATGAGCTCCCAGTGCCCGGTGGTGGTGTCCTTGCCCGCCGAGCGCTCCCGGAGCAGCCCGCACACCGCGAGGGGCCGGGCGACGGGCGGGATGCCCACGATGGGGGCCACGCACCCGAGCCCGAGCGCGCCGAGGACCGGCGCGCGCAGGCCCCCGACGGCCCGGGCGGTGTTGCCGAGGGTGTCGCTGCCGGAGTCCCCGTAGGCGTCGGCGTCGACCGCGGCCCCGGCCCCGGCGCCGTCCATGACGAGCACCACGACCCGGCGGCCCCGGCGCTCAGCCACGGGCGACGGCGAACGGGACGACCCGCGCCGGGGCCCGGGCGAGGGCGGCGGCCAGGCCCGCCGGGCCCGCGTAGCGGCGATCGGGGATCACCCGCGCGGGCACCGGCAGGGCGACGCGGTCGGCCGCGAAGGGCCAGGGCTCGACCGCGGCGGTGTCCGGCCCGAGGGGCCGGACGGTGAGGGTCACCCCCGCCTCGTCGTCGGGAGCCCGGGGCACCCGGGGCAGGCGCCACTCCCCGCCCCCGGCCAGCCCCCGCCAGGTCAGGTAGAGGCTCAGCACGTCCCAGGTCTGGAGCAGCCGGTAGGCGGCCCAGACCCACCCCCCGGCCGGCGCGGCCGGGGCGAGGCCCCGCTGCAGGGCGTCCTGGTCGGCCAGGAACGCCCGGACCACCGGCGGGCGCTCGCCGCGCGGCCGGGGATCGCCGTCCAGCCCGAGGCGCTTCTCATACAGCCCCTGCCCGTGGCGGGACACCAGCAGCCCGGCCAGCCGGCCCTCGGCGGCCGACCGGGCGATCCCCCGGCGGTAGAGCGCGGTGTGGGGCTCCGGGTCGATCTCGGTGAAGTCCACCGGCCGGCCCTCGGCGTCGACCTGCGGCCGCGCCTCCCACGCCCGCCAGCCCTCGTCGTGCCATCGCGCCGCGGCGGCCAGCGGCCCGTAGGGCTCCGGCCGGGCGAACCCCTCACCCCCCCAGGCGTCGGCCATCCGCACGCACTGGAGCTGATGGTCGACCTGCATGACCACGCGAAGCCCTTCGGGCAGGCGGGCGATGATCACCCGCCCACCCTACCGCGCCGGCGGGGGCGTCCGGCCCCCCGCGCGGCGGCTCAACCGGTCAGTCGAAGATCTCCAGCAGGCCGCCCCGGCGGCGCCCGCCCCGGCGGTCGTCGTCGTACTCGTCGTCGTCGTGGTCGTCGTCCCAGCGGCGGCGCGAGCGCACCGCGACATCCTCGTCATCGTCGGCGTGCCGGCGGCGGCCGCGGCGTCCGCGGTCGTCGCCACCGTCCATCAGTTCCGACACCAGGTCCCAGAGCGACATGGGGGCTCCTTGCGCGATCGGGGGGGTCGCCGGAGGTCTCGCCGCCCGTGGGACGGGGCCGGGACACCGGGCCCGAAGGCCGTGCTGACGGCGTCCCGCTGGGGGTACTCCCCTCCTGCTGATGACGAGGATCCTAGCATGAGACAGACCGGTCTTTCCATGTCTCCCTCGTGAAGGCCGCGTGAAGCCGCGCGGGCGCCCGGGGCCCCCGCGCGGGACGGGGATCGGCCCGCCGGGTGGGTCAGTCGCGGACGGGAGCGCTGACGGCCACCGTGCAGCCGGCCGCGGCCGGATCCCGGGGCACGAACTCGGGCACGGTGGCGGACGGGTCGGCGGCCTGGGCCGCGCCCTCCAGCAGGCCGTGGTGGAGCGCGCACACGAGGTGCCCGCCCGGGTGCGCCACGGCCTCGCGGAACGGGCAGCTCCCGAGCACCAGGCGGCTGGTGCCCGCGCGGCGGTCGGCCGCGCCCGAGACCTCGCGGGGCGCGAAGCCCAGCCGCGCGAGGACGTCGGCCACCGCGCGGTGGGGGTCCACGACGCCGGACGGATCGGCCGCGCCGCGCTCGCGCCCGATGGCCCGGACCTGCTCCTCCCCGAGGCCGGCGCGGGCCACGATGCCCATGAGCATGGTCACGAGCTCCTCGTGGGCCGCGCGCTGCGGGGCGTCGGGGTCGACCAGCCGGAAGCGGTTGCTCGGCCGGCCGCGCCCACTGGGGGCGTCGCGGCTCGTCTGCACCAGGCCGACCGCGGCCATCGTCTGCAGGTGCTGGCGCAC
>JALOLS010000139.1 GCA_025455865.1 Thermoleophilia bacterium | reverse complement strand
GGCGCCGGGGCGGGCGGTCGCGGCGGGACCAGGGCCACCCGGAGGGGTGCCCCCACGGTGCGGGTCCGCCCCCGGATGACCACGATCACCGCCAGCCGGCGGCCGGCGGCGGCGCGCACCCGGGCGAGGGCCGCACCCGAGAGCACCGCGCTCCGCCAGCGCCGGGCGCCCGCCGTGCGCAGGGCGATGACCCGGCCGGCCACGCGCACGCGGACCGCGCTCGCCGTGGCGCCGGTGACGCTCACCTCGACCCGCGCCCCGCCCGGGGCGTCCACCAGGGCGGCGCGGGCGCCCACCGCCCCCCGGGCCGGCGCGGCCAGCGCGAGCAGGATGAGCATCAGGGCCGCCACCACGGCGGGCATCGGTCGTGCGCCGGACATCGACCGGAGTCCTACGGGGCCGGAGGCCGGACCGCAAGCGGCCGGGGTGCGGCTACCCCCACCTCCGGACACCGGCCCGCCGCATGGCCGCGCGGGGACGGCCACGGGACGATCGGTCACGTCAGCCCCCAGCGTCCGGAGGATCCCCATGCTCACCCGACTCGCCGACCTCGCCGGCCGCCGCGCGCGCCTCGTGATCCTGGCGGCCGTCCTGTTCACCGCGCTCAGCGTGGTGCTCGGGGCGTCCCGGCTCGGGGGGCTCTCGAGCGACGGCTTCGACGACCCGGCCGCCGAGGCCGTCCGGGCCCAGGACCGGGTCGTCGCCGCGACCGGAGCCGACCCCGGCGAGACGATCATCGCGCTGGTGCGGCCCGGCGCGCCGGTGGCCTCGCCGGCGGGCCGGGACGCCCTGGCCCGCGCCGAGCGCACCCTCGGCGGCGTGCCCGGGGTGGCCGCGGTCGTCGCCCCGCGGGGTGACGGATCCCCGCAGGTCGCCCGGGACGGGCGATCGGCCTACCTCGTCGCCGCCCTGCGGGCCGACGCCGACGCGGCCGAGGTCGTCGCCGGGGCCCGCGAGGCGTTCGCCGGCGACGGCACGGTGACCCTGGGCGGAGCGGTGGTCGCCGACGAGGAGATCGGCGAGATCATCGGGCAGGACATCCTGCGGGCCGAGCTCATCGCGTTCCCGATCCTCTTCCTCGTGTCGCTGTTCGTGTTCCGGGGCCTCGTGGCGTCGCTGCTCCCGGTGATGGTGGGGATGGTCACCGTGCTCGGCGGCTTCCTGGGGCTCGCCCTGGCCAACGAGGTCACGACGATCTCGGTCTACGCCACCAACCTGGTCATCGGCCTCGGGCTCGGCCTGGCGATCGACTACGCGCTGCTCGTCGTCTCCCGCTATCGCGAGGAGATCGCCCGGCGCGTCGCCGCGGCCATGGCCGGGCTCATGATCTTCCCGCAGGACTTCCTGTTCTCGATGGGCCTCGGGGGCATCCTGGCCGCCGCGGTCGCCGCCACGGCCTCGCTCACCCTGCTCCCGGCGGTGCTCGCCCTGCTCGGCGCCCGGGTGAACTCGGGCGCCCCGGCGCGCTGGAAGCGGCGGACCGCCGAGGCCGACCGCCCGGTCACCTCCGGCGGCTGGTACCGGCTCTCGCGCTACGTCATGCGCCGCCCCGGCCGGATCGCCGCCGTCGCCGCCGGCGTCATGGTGCTGCTCGCGCTGCCGGCGGCCGGCATCAGCTTCACGGCGATCGACGCCGGCGTGCTCCCGTCCTCCTCCTCCGCCCGCCAGGTGAGCGACGCCCTGGAGACCGGCTTCCGGCAGGACCGCAGCGACCCGGTCACCCTGGCCGTGCGCGCCCCGGACACCCCGGCCGCCCGCGCGGCGCTCGGCGCCTACGCCGCCCGGGTGGGCGCGGTCCCGGGCGTCGCCGCCGTGACCACGCCGGAGCCCCTCGGGTCCGGCACCTGGAGGATCGACGCCTACCTGGCCGACCGGCCCCTGAGCGCCGCGGCCGAGGACGCGGTGGACGCGGTCCGCGCGATCCCGGCCCCCTACGACACCCTCGTGGGCGGGACCACCGCCGGGCTGGCCGACCAGAAGGCGAGCCTGGCCGCCCACCTGCCCTGGGCCGCGGCGGCCATCGCGCTGGCGACCATGGTCATCCTGTTCCTGCTCACCGGCTCGGTGGTCCTGCCCGTCATGGCCATCGTGATGAACCTGCTCACCCTGGGCGCCACCCTGGGCATCCTCGCCCTCGCCTTCCAGGAGGGGTGGCTCGAGGGCCTGCTCGGCTTCGACTCGATCGGCGGGGTGTCGACCACCCAGCCCATCCTGATCGCCGCGCTCGCCTTCGGGCTGTCGACCGACTACGCGGTGTTCCTGCTCTCCCGCATCAAGGAGGCGCGGGACTCCGGGCTGGACGACCGCGAGGCCGTGGCCGTGGGCCTGGAGCGCACCGGCCGCATCGTGACCGCCGCGGCCGTGCTCTTCTGCATCGCGATGGGCGCCTTCGCCACGAGCCAGATCGTGATCATCAAGGAGCTCGGGGTCGGCACGGTGGTCGCCGTCCTGCTCGACGCCACCATCGTCCGGGCCCTGCTGGTGCCCTCGCTGATGGCGATGCTCGGGCGCTGGAGCTGGTGGGCGCCCCGCCCCCTGGTCCGCCTGCACGCGTGGATCGGCCTCGCCGAGGCCTCGGGGCAGCCGGCGCCGGCCCGGTAGGCCCTCGCCGCGGCGCGCCGCCCCCGCCGGGCCGGCCCGCGGGCCGGCCCGGCCCCTTCCCCGCCCCGGACGCCGGCCCCACGGCGGGGAGGTCGACGCCCCGGGTCCCGCCGGACGGCCGCCCCCGTGCCCGCCGCTATCCTGCGCGGGTCCCGATGCCGGCCCCCGACGCCCTCACCCAGAGCGTCGAGCTGGACCTCTTCCACGGTCCGTTCGACCTCCTGCTCACCCTGCTGCTCAGGGACGAGGTCGACCTGCTGGAGCTCCCGCTGGTGGACCTGGTGGAGCAGGCGGTGGGCCCCGGGGTGCTCGACCGCTGGGACGCCGAGGCGGCGAGCCAGCTCGTGCTGCTGCTCGCCGCGCTGGCCGACCTCAAGTCGCGGCGGATGCTCGGCGAGGCGGTCGACGAGGAGCCCGACCCCGACGCGCTCGAGCAGCGCGAGCGGCTGGCCGCGCGCCTGATCGCCTACGCCCCCTACGCCCGCGCGGCCGAGTGGCTCGCCGCCCGGGAGGCCGCGTCCGCCGGCCCCCGCCTGCGCCGGGTGCCGCTGGAGACGCCCGCCCCCGTCGCCGAGCCGGGCCGTCCCGCCGACCTGGCCGCCGCCATGGCCCGGCTGCTCGCCGCCCCGCCGGCGCCCTCGCTGGTCCACATGGGCCGCCCGCGCCGGCCCCTGCCCGAGGTGCTGCAGCGCCTGCGCGACTCGCTGGTGCGCCTGCGGACCCTCTCCTTCGACCGCATGGTCGAGGGCGCCGACCGGCTCGAGGAGGCGCTCACCCTGCTCGCCGCCCTGGAGCTCGCCCGCCGGGGCGACGCCGTGCTCGACCAGCCCGAGCCGTTCGGCGACATCACCATCCGCGCCGCCGCCCGCGGATGAGCGGGGCGCCCGAGCGCGACCTGGCCCGCCAGGTCGAGGCCCTGCTGTTCCTGAGCCCCGATCCGCTCAGCGTCGTCGGCCTGTGCGAGCTGACCGGCGCGGCGCCGGGACCGGTCCAGCGCGCCCTGGCCCTCCTCGCCGGCCGGCACGGGCCCGATGGCGGCCTGGAGGTGGCCGAGGTGGCCGGGGGCCACGTCCTTCGCACCCGCGCCGACCTCGCCCCGGTCTGCGACCGCCTGCGCGCCCGGCCGCGCGACGACCGCCTCTCCCCGGCCGCCCTGGAGACCCTCGCGGTCGTCGCCTACCTGGAGCCGGTGAGCCGCCGCGACATCGGGCGCCTGCGCGGCGTCCAGGTGGACCAGACCGTGACCACGCTGCTCGATCGCGGCCTGGTCGAGGAGGCCGGGCGCCCGGACGGCGGCGGCGCGATGCGCTACCGCACCACCCGGGCGTTCCAGGAGCGCTTCGGCCTGCGCGACCGGGGCGACCTCCCGCCGCTCGCCGGCTTCGCGCTCACCGGGCCCGAGGCCGAGGCGCTGCGCCGGCGCCTGGCCGACGCGGCGCTCCTGGCCGACGAGGGCGGCGAGCCGTGAGCCGCGACGAGCCCATGCGCATCCACCGGGCGCTCGCGCACGCGGGGGTCGCCAGCCGCCGCGCGGCCGAGGCGCTGGTGGCCGCCGGCCGGGTGACGGTGAACGGCGAGCCCGCGGCCATCGGGCAGATGGTGACCCTGCACGACCGCATCCGGGTCGACGGGCGGGAGGTGCGCCCGGAGCCGGTGCGGACCTACCTGCTGAACAAGCCGACGGGGACGGTGTCCACGGCCTCCGACCCCCAGGGGCGGCCGACGGTGCTGGACGCCCTGCCCGACCGCGTGCGCCTGTACCCGGTCGGCCGGCTCGACCTGGACACGACGGGAGCGCTCCTGGTGACGAACGACGGCGACCTGGCCCACCGGCTCATGCACCCCTCCTCCAAGGTCCCGAAGACCTACGAGGCGATGGTGCGGGGACGGGTCTCGGCCGACACCGTGCGCCGCCTGCGGCGCGGCGTGGAGCTCGAGGACGGCCCCACGCTCCCGGCGCGGGTGGAGATCATGGACCGCCTGCGCCCGGGCCACACCTGGCTGCTGATCGAGCTCACCGAGGGCCGCAACCGCCAGGTGAAGCGCATGTGCGAGGCGGTCGGCCACCGGGTGGCCCGCCTGCACCGCTCGCGCTACGCGGGAATCGGGCTCGGGCGCCTGCGCACGGGCGAGTGGCGGCCGCTCACCTCGGCCGAGCTGGCCCGGCTGCGGGAGATGGCGAAGGTGGCCTCATGAGCGACGGCGCCCCGATCCTGCGCGCCGTGCGCGGGGCGATCACCGTGCCCGAGGACACCCCGGAGGCCATCCGCGAGGGGACCACCGAGCTCCTGCGCGAGATGCTGCACCGCAACGCGCTCGCGCCCGGCGACCTGGTCTCGATCCTGTTCACCACCACCGAGGACCTCGTGAGCGAGTTCCCGGCGGTCGCCGCGCGCCACATCGGCCTGGGCGCCGTGCCCTTGATCTGCGCACGCGAGATCCCGGTCCCCGGCTCGATGGCCCGGTGCGTGCGGGCCCTGGCCCACTGCTACGCGCCGGAGGGCCGGCCCATCCGCCACGCCTACCTGCGCGACGCCCGGCAGCTCCGGATGGACCTGCCCGAGTAGGCCGCCGGCCCCTCCCTTCCGCCCGGTGGCGCATCCGGGCGGCCCGATGTTCCTCCCCGGGGCGGAGTCGGCCGCCCCGGGGCGCGGGTAGCGTCCGGCCCGGATCCTCAGCCCCCGACCGCCGGGCGCCGATGGATCGGGCACGCGACCCTCTCAAGACCAGGAGGAACGCCATGGGCCCCGCGCTCGAGACGCTGCTGACGACCGCCGACCGCGCCTGGGCCGAGCGCCTGGCCCGGGTCTACCGCGAGGCCTTCCGCCGGCTGGAGCAGCGCCCGCCCCTGCCGCCGGGCGCCTGAGGCTCAGCGAAGCCGGACGCGCAGGGCGCGCCCGGCGGCGTTGCCGGCCGGGTCCCGCGCGCGGACCCGCAGGGTCAGCAGGCCGCTCCGGGGGCGGGCGCCGATGCGCAGGGCCACCACGCGGGTGCCGGCCCGGCGGAACCCGGCGACGGCCTGCCCCACCCGCCGGCGGCCCGACCACGCCACGAGCGTCACCCGGGCCGGCTCGGACACGGCCACGCGCACCCGCACCAGCCGCCCGCGGACGCCCACCAGGCGGGCGCGCAGGACGGGGGCGGCGAGGTCCCGCGCCACCGGGGGCGGGGCGGGCCCCGCGCCCGGCCCCGGCGCCCCGGCCGGACCCGGCGCGGGCGGGGCGGGCGGGTCCTCCACCAGCACCGTCCGCTCCTGGTGCCCGGAGTTCCCCGCCGTGTCGGCCGTGGCGAGGCGCACGGTGTAGGTCCCGGCGACGGCGAACGTGTGGCTCGCCTGCGCCCCGGTCACCGCCGGGGTGCCGTCGCCGAAGTCCCAGGCCGGTTCGAGCAGGCCCGACCAGGCATCCGAGAGGCTCGCGCCCACGGCGATGGGCACGCCGGTCGTCGCGCGCGCCGGCAGCGTCAGCGCGTCCACCCGTGGCGGGCTCGCGTCGAGGCCGCGCACGAGGACGGGATCCCTCGCGGCGCTGCACGCGGAGTCCCCGCTGAGGCTGGTCCCGGCGATCGCGTCGCCTCCCGGGCCGACCGCCACCGCCGGGTTCAGGGAGCGCGGCATGATCGCCTCCGGTGCACCCCACGTGCCGTCGACGTGGCGGGCGGCGACCACGGGGCAGTCCGGCGGGGCGGGCAGTCGCCGCCAGAGCACGAGCCCGTCACCGGCGGGCCCCGCCGCCGCGACCGTGCGGTCGCCGGTTCCGAGGGAGACGGGGACCGTCCACGATCCCCGGGCGCGGACCACGGCCCGGACCCCGTCGTCGGCGCCCTCACGCCAGGCGACGACCCCCTCGCCGGCCGCTCCGGCGGCGACGCTCAGGTCGTACGCCGCGCCCCCCGGCGAGGCGATGCGCGCGGGCGACGACCAGACCCCCGCGCGCTGGACCGCCGCCCAGAGCGATGCGTCGGCCGACTCGCGCCAGGCGACGATCACCTCGCCGTCCCGTCCTGCCGAGAGCGCCGGCGGCTGCGGTTGTGACCCGCCGAGGCCCGCCGAGAGCGGCGTCATCGGGCCCCAGTCGCCACCGGCCGGCCGATGGCGCGTGCCGATCGCGCCTGCCTCCACCCATGCCAGCGTGAGCCCCCCGTCGGGGGTGAGCCCCACGAGCGGACGTGTCGATACGACCGCATTCCCCGGAAGAAGGCCACCGGTCCAGTTCGTCCCCCCGGCCGGCGTCTCGCGCACCTCGATCGCCGGGGAGAGCTCGGACCAGCAGACGACCACCGCCCGCCCGGCGTCGTCGATCCCCGCTCCGCCCCACGGATCGCCGAGGAAGTACACGCTCCGGGGGGCGCATGCCGGCACGGCCGCGGTCCAGGTCCCGCCGGCCGGCCGGGTGGCGGCCTCGACCGCCCGGGGGGAGAGCCCGCGGTCCCAGGCGAGGAGCACATCGCCGCGCGCGTTCGCCGCCATCACGACGTTTCGCCCGCCCAGCGTGGAGTCGCTCCAGGTGGTGACCATCTCGGTC
>JALOLS010000050.1 GCA_025455865.1 Thermoleophilia bacterium | reverse complement strand
ACGGCACCCTCGCCCGCCGCGCGGCGGAGATGCGCGACGTGGAGCGCCAGATGCTCGACATCGACCGGGCGCTGGACGAGATGGAGCGGGACCGCCAGGTGCGGGGCGAGGCCGGGCGCGGATCGTCCCGCTGCCCGACGTGCGGCACGCCCTTCCGGCCCGCGGCCACCTACTGCTGGAACTGCGGCACCCGGCTCCGCGAGGCGCCCCCGGAGACCGGGGCGCAGACGACCGCGGCCATCGAGGCGCCCCCCGCGCCCGACGCCCAGCCGACCGGGGTCATCATCGCGCCCGAGCCGGACCAGCCCACCGCGGTCATCGCGCCGCCGTCCGGGGACCGCCCGTGACCGAGCCGCCGGTCCCCCCCACCCCGCCCGAGGGCGAGCCGCCGGCCGGCGACGCCGCGGCCCCCGCGCCCGCGACCCCCGAGCCCCCGTCGCCCCCGCAGGTCTTCTGCGAGACCTGCGGCGCGGCGCTCGAGCCGGACCAGCGCTACTGCCTTGAGTGCGGCGCGCCCACCCCGCTCGCCCCGAAGATCCGCCGCCGCGGCGCCGGGCTCGGGGTGCTCGCGCTCTCGCTCGCGATCCTGGGCGGCGGCGCCGGGGCGCTGGCCTACGCGGTCGCCAACGACGACGGCGGCGGCGGCGGGACGACGGTGAACACCATCACCACCCCGACGGTGACCCTGCCCACGGCGCCGACCACCCCGACGGTGCCGACGGTGCCGACCGAGACGTTCCCGACCACCCCCACCGACACCTCGGTCACGGTCACGACGCCGCCGCCCGACACCTCGACGACGGGGTCCCTGCCCGCCGACACCACGGCGACCCTGCCGCCCGACACCACCGCCACGCTGCCGGTCGACACCACGACGGCCCCGGTCGACACCACCTTCACCGACGTCCCCGCCGACACCACGTTCACCGACGTGCCGAGCGACCCGACGGTCACCGTCACCACCCCGGACACCACCGGCGGCGGGCAGACCACCAACGAGGTCCCGGACCTGGGCGCGGGATCGGACTGGCCCGCCGGGCAGTCGGGGTGGACGACGATCGTCTCGTCGGTGCGCGACGAGGCCGAGGCGCGGACGACCAAGCAGCAGGTGCAGGCGACCGGCGCGCCCGCCGGCGTGCTGTTCTCCACCGACCACTCCTCGCTCCGCCCCGGCTACTGGGTGGTCTTCTCCGGGGTGTTCACCACCCGCAACGAGGCCGTGGCGCAGGCCAAGCAGCTCGCCGCGCAGTTCCCCGGGGCCTACCCCCGGGAGATCTCGGCGGCGTAGCGCCGCACGCGGCGGCTACGGGGCGAGGGGCCGCGTGCCGCCCACCGAGGGGGGCGGCCCGGAGGCGCCGCCGCCGTAGCGCTCGGCGACGTGGTGGGCGATCCGCGCGGAGTCCCACACCACCAGGTCGCCGTCGATCAGCACCGGGACCAGGCGCTGGCCGGTGAGGCGCGCGACCTCCTCCCGCGCCGCGTGCTCCCGCGGCACCTCGGCCGTCGCGTACGCCACGCCGGCCGCGTCGAGCGCCTGGCGGGCCAGCACGCAGAACGGGCACCGCTCCCGCTGCAGGAGCGTCCTCACGCGCCCGCCCGCCGCCGCGGGCCCGGGATGGCGACCGCGGCCCGGGTCCCGATGCGGGTGCGGTCGCCCACGACCTCCAGCGCGCCCCGCCGGCCGGACGCGGCGACGGCCACGGCCACCCGCCCGCCGGCGCCCACACGGCCCCGGCCGGCCACGCGGCCGCCCACCCGCACGCGCACCACGAGGCCGCGGGCCCCGGGCCCGGCCACCGCGGCCACGACCGCGCCCCGGCCCGCCCGGCTGGCCCGGACCCGGGTGAGGGCGACCGCGCGCACCACCTCCCCGAGCCCGGCCAGGGCCAGGCCGCCGTCACCGGGCTCGGCCCGCAGGGCCAGGCGGACGTCCCCGGTCGCGGGCACCGGCACGCGCACGTCGCGCCACGCGGCGGCCGCGCGGGTGACGACGGCCCCGGCGCCGGCGTCGGCCCGCAGCAGCCCCTCCCCCCGCAGCCGCACCAGCAGGGACCGTGCCCCCGGGCCCGGCCGGAACGGGGCCGATCGCAGGGCGAGCGGACCGTCGGCGGCCAGCAGCGCCCGGCGGCCCGCAGACGGGCCCACCACCGGCAGCCCGGCCTCCAGCGCCCAGCCCGGGACCGGCGCCTCGACCGGGCCGATCCCGCCCACCTCGACCCCGCGGCCGAGGCCGGCCACCGGGTCGAGCACGATGCGCACCGCGCGTCCCTCGAGGCCCGGGAGCGGCAGCCGGAGGGGCGCCATGGCCGGGCCGGGCTCGACCTCGCCGAGGACGACCTCCGGGCCGCCGTCCTCGGGCCGGGCCCGGACGGCCAGGAGCACGCCGCCGCTCGCCGCGCGCGCACGCACCACCAGCACCTGCCCGCCCGGCGGCACCGTGAACGGCGGGCTGACCAGCGAGGTGTTCTCGCGGAGGGTCACCACCGGGCCTCCGCCGGCGCCGGTGCCGAGCACGGCGCTGCGGCCGAGGGGCTGCCAGCCCTCCAGGCCCAGGGCGAGGTCGCCGTTCGGCGGTCCGGGCAGGCGCACCGTGGCCTGGGTGAGCAGGGCGTTCGGCGGGCCGGCGCCGGCCGCGGCCGGCACCACGGCGACGAGGGCGGCCAGGAGGGTCGGGAGGGCGGGGGCGGGGCGGACTCGGACTCCTCTCGGCTTCAATAGGCCGTCGATGCGCGCGGCCGACCGAGGATGCTAGACCCGGACCCCGCCGGAGGCGGCGGGACCCTGGTCGGCGTCGACGTCGGGGGGACGTTCACCGACGCGGTCGTGGTCCGCGAGGGCCGCGTGCACACCGCCAAGGTGCCCACGACCCCGGACGACCAGGGCGAGGCCGTCGTGGCCGCGGTGCTCGGGGCGCTCGCCTCGGCGGGCCTGGGCGCGGGCGACGTGACCCACTTCGCCCACGGCATGACCGTGGGCACCAACGCCCTGCTCGAGGGCAAGGGCGCCCGCACGGCGCTGGCGGCGACCGAGGGCTTCGCCGACCTGCTGGAGCTCCGGCGCCAGGACCGCGCCCACCTCTACCGCCTGGACGCCCACCATCCGCCGCCGCTGGTCCCGGCCGAGCGCGCATTCGAGGTCCGGGAGCGCTGCGGGCCCGCCGGGGTCATCACCCCGCTCGACCCGGGATCGGTCGAGCGGCTCATCACCGCCGTGCGCGGGTGCGGGGCCGAGGCGGTGGCCGTGGGCCTGCTGTTCTCATTCGCCCACCCCGACCACGAGCGCCGGGTGGCCGCGGCGCTGCGGGCCGCGCTCCCCGGGGTCCACGTGAGCGCATCGGCGGAGGTGCTCCCCGAGGTCCGGGAGTACGAGCGGCTGGCCACCACCGCGCTGGACGCCTACCTGACGCCGGTGCTCGGGCGCTACCTGGACCGCCTGGGCGAGCGGGCGCGGCGTGCGGGCCTGCCCGAGCCGGCCATCATGCAGTCGAGCGGCGGGCTCATGCCGGTGCGGACGGCGGCCCGCCACGCCGCGCGCACGGTGCTCTCGGGGCCCGCCGGCGGGGTCATCGGGGCGGCCCACGTCGCGCGCCTCGCGGGCGAGCCGCGGGTGCTCACGTTCGACATGGGCGGGACCTCCTGCGACGTGGCCCTGGTCGAGCACGGCGAGCCGGCCCGCGGGGCGGGCGCCCGGGTGGCCGGCCATCCGGTGCATCTGCCGATGCTCGACGTGCAGACCGTCTCGGCCGGCGGCGGGAGCATCGCCTGGGCCGACGCCGGCGGCGCGCTGCGGGTGGGGCCACACTCATCCGGGGCGCGGCCCGGGCCGGCGGCCTACGGCCACGGCGGGACCGCGCCCACGGTGACCGACGCCAACGTGGTGCTGGGGCGCCTCGAGGCCGGCGCGGTCCTCGGCGGGAGCATCCGGCTCGACGCCGGGCGGGCGCGGGCCGCCGTGGGGACGCTCGCCGCGACCCTGGGGATGGACCTCGAGGCCTGCGCCGCGGGCATCCTCGCGGTGGCCGTGCAGGAGATGGTGCGGGCGCTCCGGGTGGTGAGCGTGGAGCGCGGGGTCGACCCGCGCGAGTGCGCGCTGGTCGCCTTCGGCGGCGCGGGCCCGCTGCACGCCTGCGCGGTCGCCGACGAGCTCGGGATGCCCCGGGTCATCTGCCCGGGCGCGGCCGGGCTGCTGGCCGCCCTCGGGCTCGTGGTGGCCGGCGAGCGGCGCGACTGGGTGCAGAGCGTGCTGGTGCCGGTGCACGACGGGACCGACCTGCCCGGCCGGCTCGCGCCGCTGGCCGCGGCCGCCCGCGAGGCGCTCCCCGGCGCCGTGCACGAGGCCGCGTGCGACCTGCGCTACGCCGGGCAGAGCCACGCCCTCACCGTGCCCTGGGACCCCGGGGCGCCCGCCGGGGCCCTGGCGGACGCCTTCCATGCGGCCCACCGCGCCCGCTACGGCGACGCCGACCCCGGCCGCCCGGTGGAGTGCGTCTCGATCCGCCTGGCCGCCCACCGCCCCGGGCCGGCGCCGGACCTGGACGGCGGCGATCCCGGGCCCGCACGCACGGGGCCGGCGCGCATCGGCATGGACGGGGCGACGGCCTGGGTCGCCCCCGGCTGGTCGGCCCGCGGGGGACCGGCGGGCGCGCTGGTGCTGGAGCGGGACCGGTGAGCGGCACGAGCAGGACCCCGCCCCTGGACCCGGTGGCCCTGCAGGTCATGGCCGCCGCGCTCCGCGCGGTCGCCGAGGAGATGGAGGCGGCGCTCGTGCGCAGCGCCTACAGCGTGAACATCAAGGAGCGGCGCGACTGCTCCACGGCGGTGTTCGACGCCGGCGGGCACATGGTCGCGCAGGCCGCGGCGGTGCCCGTGCACCTGGGGGCGATGCCCGAGGCGGTCGAGGCGGTCCGCCGCCGGGCGCGGCCGGGCGAGGTCTGGATGGTGAACGACCCCTACCGCGGGGGCACCCACCTGCCCGACATCACGCTGATCTCGCCGGTCAGCGTGGACGGCCGGGTCGTCGCCCACGCGGTGAGCCGGGCCCACCACGCCGACGTGGGCGGCATGGCCCCGGGGTCGATGCCCGCGGGATCGCGCGAGCTGGTGCAGGAGGGCCTGGTGATCCCCCCGGTGCGGCTGGTGGCCGGCGGGGACCTGGCCGAGGACGTGCTCGCCCTGGTGCTCGCCAACTCCCGCGCGCCGGGCGAGCGCGAGGGCGACCTGCGCGCCCAGGTGGCCGCCCACCGCCTGGCCGAGCGCCGCCTGGGCGAGGTGGCCGCCCGCCACGGCGGGGCCGACGGCCTGGAGGCGGCGTTCGCCGCCCTGCTCGCGTACGCCGGCCGCCGCACCCGGGCGGCGATCGCCGCGATCCCCGACGGCGTCTACCGGGCCGAGGAGGCGCTCGAGGGCGACGGGGTGAGCGAGGAGGACCTGGTCATCCGGGTCGCGGTCAGGGTGGACGGCGAGCGGATGGTGGTCGACTTCGACGGCACCGTGGCGGCCGGGCCGGGCAACTGCAACTGCCCGCTCGCGGTCACCCGCTCGGCCGTCTACTTCGTGGTGCGCTGCCTGACCGACCCCGACATCCCGGCCTCCGCGGGGGCGTTCGCGCCGGTCGAGGTGCGTGCGCCCGCGGGCAGCCTGGTGAACGCCACCGCCCCCGCCGCCGTCGCCGGGGGGAACGTCGAGACCTCCAGCCGCATCGTGGACGCGCTCTTCGCCGCGCTCGGCCAGGCCGTGCCGGTCCCGGCCCAGGGCCAGGGCACGATGAACAACCTGACGCTGGGGGGCGCCGGGTTCACCTACTACGAGACCCTCGGGGGCGGCCAGGGCGCCTCGCCCGGGGCGGACGGGCCGTCGGCCGTGCACGTGGCCATGTCCAACACGCTGAACACCCCGGTCGAGGCGCTGGAGGTGGCCTACCCCCTCCGGGTGGAGGCCTACGCCGTGCGCCGCGGCTCGGGCGGCGCCGGCCGCCACCGCGGCGGCGACGGGGTCGTGCGCCGCATCCGGGTGCTCGCGCCGGCCGAGGCGTCGGTCATCGCCGAGCGCCGGCGCCGGGGCCCGCGCGGGGCCGAGGGCGGCGCGGACGGCGCCCCGGGGCGGACCCTGCTGAACGGGGAGCCCCTGCCGGCCAAGTGGCGCGGGCGGCTCGCGGAAGGGGACGTGATCGAGCTGCAGACCCCCGGCGGCGGGGGGCACGGCCGGCCCGGCCCCTGACCCGCCCGGGCCTCAGCGGACCAGGTCGGGCACCTCGACGTCGATCACCACGCCCTCGACCCGCGCGCCGGCGGCGACGGTGACCGCCTCGGCGGCCCAGGCCCCCACCCCGCCGGCCGCCGAGGCGCGGAGCCACCACGTGCCGGCGGGCACCCCGAGGGCGAACGGCCCGGGGGCCCCGACCTCGACCGCGGCGGCGGGCGCCCCGGAGGCCACCCGCTCGGCGTAGGCCTCGACGGTCATCGGCCCGTCGGGGATCTCGTCCCCGCGCACGGTGCCGCAGATCTGGGTCTCCGGGGACATGATGGGGCGAGGGTACCAGCCGCCCGGCCGCGGGCCGGGCGCCGGTCAGCCCCCGGCGCCGGCCTCCCGCGTCCGGCTGCTGACCGGCGTCCACACGCTGTGGCCGCAGGCGTGGCAGAAGGCCCGTCCGCGCACCCCCGGCCGGCGCACGGCGTCACAGTGGATCCAGTTCGCGCACCGCAGGTCCTCTTCCCAGGTGCTCGCCCCGCAGGCCGGGCAGGAGTCGGGCAGGTACCGCGTGCCGGTCACGCGCACCGCCCCCCGGCACATCCGGCAGGCGTAGACCCGCGACGGCGCGAGCCGGAGCCGGTAGGCCTGGGTCCGCGCGTCCCGCCCCCCGGGGGCCGCTCGGGTGGTCGCCACCTCACCCCTCCTTTGTGCTGATCCGCACGATTATCGGCAGTGTACGCACGCCGGAGGGCGGCGGCAAGCCGGGCGCGCGTCTGATGCCGGGGTGCCGGCCGGGGCGGGCCGGCGACCGCCGCGGGCCCGGCCTCAGGGGCTCCCGGCGATGTCGCGGCCGACGATCACGACCGCGTCGGCCCCGCCGGTGCGCCCGGCCGCGACCGGGCCGAGCGGCGGGGCCTTGCGGATGCCGAGGTCCTTGGCGACGTTCTGGGCCACCACGCGGTTGCCGCGTGAGTACATGACCATCGAGACCTGCACGTCGTCGCGCCGCGCGTTGTCCACCGCGCCGACGCTGTAGCCGGCCTGCTGCACGCGGGGCACGACGCGGGTGGCCGCGAACCCGGTGACCCCGGAGCCGTTCAGGATCGCCACGGTGTAGGCCGCCTTGTTGTCGAGGGGCGGCGGGTTCTGGGGCACCCGGTCGCTCGGCGGCGCGGGCGGGGGCGGCGGGGGCGGCGGGGTGACGGCGGTCGTGCCGGACCCGGAGTCGCGGATGAACAGGAACCAGGCCCCGCCGGCGGCGAGCGCCAGCACCAGGACCCCGAGGCCGCCGATGAGCGCCAGGCGCCGGCCACGGCCGGGATCGGACACGCGCACGGGCGCCGGCGCGGCATCGCCGGCGGCGGGGGCGGTCGCCCGCGCCTCGGCGCGCAGGCGCCGCAGGCGGTCCATCGACGGCGCCGTGGCCGCCTCATCGCCCCCGGCCGCCACCTGCTCCTGCAACCGGCGGAGCGAATGCCCCTGGCGCACCAGCAGGATGCCGAGCCCGATGAAGGCCAGCACGCTCAGCACCGCCGCGGACATGACGAGGATCTCGAGCCAGTCCACTGCGGGGCGACGATATCAGCAGCGGCGGACAGCCCTCCACGTCCCGGGGCACGCCCGGCGGGCGGGGCTACCGGCCGGGGGTCACCCGGTATGCGTCGAACACCGACTCGATGTTGCGGATCTGGTTGAGCAGGTGCCGGAGCGCCTCCACGTCGGCCATCTCCAGCACGAACCGGTGGCGGGCCATCTGGTCGTCGACCTGGCACTGGGCGCCGAGGATGTTGATGCCGTTCTCGGCGATCGTGCGGGAGATGTCCTCGAGCAGGCGGGTCCGGTCCCAGGCGTCGACCGCGAGCTCGACCCGGAAGCTCTGGCGCGAGGTGCCCGCCCACTGGACCGGGGTGAAGCGCTCGGGCGTGCGCATGAGCGCCTGGGCGTTGGGGCAGTCCTCGCGGTGGATGGTGATGCCCCGGCCCAGCGAGATGTAGCCGAGGATCGGGTCGCCGGGCACCGGCTTGCAGCACTTGGCCAGGCGCACCAGCACGTCGCCCACGCCGTCGATGTCGATGCCGAGGTCGGACGAGGCGGCGACGCTGCGCGGCCGCTCGCGCCGGGCCGGGACCACCCCGGCGGCGGGCTCCCGGGCGACCTCCTGCCCCACCTTGAGCCGGGCGATGATCTTGTTGACCACCGCCTGGACCGAGGTCTTGCCGAGGCCGAGCGAGACGTAGAAGTCCTCGGCCCGCTTGAAGCCCATCTCCTGGATCACCTGGGCCAGGAGCGGGGAGCCCGCGATCTTCTGGCTCGGGAGCGATGCCTTGCGCAGCGACTCCTGCAGCACCTCGCGGCCCTGGTGCTCGGCGTCGTGGCGGCGCTCGCGCCGGAAGAACGCCCGGATCTTGGAGCGGGCCTTGGAGGTGGTGACGACCGCGAGCCAGTCCCGTGACGGGGCCCGCGGGGCCTTGGAGGTGAGGATCTCGACGAAGTCGCCGGAGGCCAGGCGGTAGGTGAGCGGCACGATCCGCCCGTTGACCTTGGCCCCCACGCAGCGGTGGCCGACGTCGGTGTGCACGTCGTAGGCGAAGTCCAGCGGCGTCGAGCCCGCGGGGAGCGCCCGCACCTCGCCCTTCGGCGTGAAGACGTAGACCTCCTCGGAGTAGAGGTCGCTCCGGAGGGTGTCGAGGAACTCGCCCGGGTCGGTGGTGTCGCGCTGCCAGTCCATCATCCGCGACAGCCAGGCCAGGCGGTCGGTGCGCTCGCCCGACTCCCCGCGCGCGTCGGCCTTGTAGAGCCAGTGCGCGGCGACGCCGAACTCGGCCGTGCGGTGCATGTCGGGCGTGCGGATCTGGATCTCCAGCGGCTTGCCGTGGGGCCCGATCACCGTCGTGTGCAAGGACTGGTACATGTTGAGCTTGGGCATCGCGATGTAGTCCTTGAACCGCCCCGGCATGGGCTTCCACAGCGAGTGGATGATGCCCACGGCCCCGTAGCAGTCCTTGACCGACCGGACGATGACCCGCATCGCGGTCAGGTCGTAGATCTCGTTGAACTCCTTGCCGCGGCGGGTCATCTTCTCGTAGATCGAGTAGAAGTGCTTGGCCCGCCCGGTGATCTCCACCGGCTCGATCCCGACCGCGCGCAGCTCGGACTCCAGGTACGCGCCGGCCTCGGCCACGAACTGCTCGCGGTCGGCGCGGCGCATGTTGACCATCTGCTGGATCTCGGCGTAGCGCTTCGGGTGCAGCGCCGAGAAGGCGAGGTCCTCGAGCTCCCACTTCAGCGAGTGGATGCCGAGGCGGTGCGCCAGGGGCGCGTAGATCTCCAGCGTCTCCTTGGCCTTCTGGATCTGCTTCGCCTTGCTCATGTAGGAGAGCGTGCGCATGTTGTGCATGCGGTCCGCGAGCTTGACCAGCAGCACGCGGATGTCCGAGCTCATGGAGACGATGAGCTTGCGGTAGTTCTCGGCCTGCCGCTCCTCCTGGCTCTCGAAGTGGATCCGGGTGAGCTTGGTCACCCCGTCCACGAGCGCGGCGACCTCGCCGCCGAAGTCGCGCTCGATGTCCGCGAGCGTCGCCCCGGTGTCCTCGACCGTGTCGTGGAGCAGGGCCGCCTGGATGGTCGAGCCGTCGAGCCCGAGGCTCGCGCAGATCCGCGCGCAGCCGAGCGGGTGGGAGATGAACGGCTCGCCCGAGCGGCGGACCTGGTCGCGGTGCTGGCGCTCGGCGAAGGCGTAGGCGCGCCGGACCGCGTCCGCGTCGGCCTCCGGATGGTGGGAGCGGACCTCCTCGATGAGCTCCTCGAGCTGCGGCTCGCCGGTGGCGGCACTGAGCCCGAGGTCTGCGAGCGGCGTGGCCATCGCGGTCTACGTTACCGCGCCCGCGGGCTCGGCCGCGTCCACGCGGGCGGTGACGTCGAGCGTGGCCGCGCGGGCGAGCAGCGCGCGGGCCCGCTCCAGGCGCTCGGCACAGGCCACGTACCGGGCCGATCCGGCCAGGTCGCGGCGGCCGGCAGTGGGCAGCGCCTCCACCCCGTCGTGGTCCACCCGGGCGAGGCCCACCTCGCGGAGCACCGCGAGCGCCCGGGCCACCGCGCGCGGGTCGCGGGCGACCGGGCCGTCGCCGAGCAGGCGCGCCTCCAGGTCCGGGGCCCACACGAGCGCCCCGGCGCCCTCCAGGGCCCGCCAGACCCCGGCCACCACGGGGCGCAGGTCCAGGCCGGCCTCGGCGACCGCCAGGGCCTCGGCCGCCTCCGGGTCACCCCAGGCCAGGTGGAGCACCCGTCCGGCCGCGCGGGCCTGCACCCAGGCCACCTCGTCGGCATGGGCGGGCGGGTCCACGAGCACGAGGTGGGCGCCCTCGGGCAGGTCCAGATCGGGCAGGCGGGCGTACTCGACCATCGCGAGCAGCGGGCCCCCGCGGGCGAGCGCGACCCGGGCGGCGGCGGCCGCCGGGTGGCAGCGCGATCCGGCCAGCGCGGCCACGTCCACCCCCAGGCGCCCGGGCTCGAGCACCGTGCGGAACGCGGCGCGCCGGCGCGGCACGTCGGCGACCACCGCGACGGCCCCGCCGTCGGCCCGCGCCAGGGCGGCGAGGACCGAGAGCGCCGCCCCCTCGCCCCGTCGGTCGCGCACCGCGAGCGGCGGCCCGTCGGGGGCCGGGGCCGGGGCGAGCGCGTCGGGGGCGTCGACCAGGGCGAGGATCTCGGCCCCGTCGACCCGGTCCGGGCAGGCGGCGTCACACGCCTGCGCGCACAGCCCCGCGGCGCGCGGCCGGACCCGCGGGTCGAGCGGCTCCAGCCCGTCCAGCACGACCTTGGTGCCCACCATGTCCTGCCAGCGGTCGACGCCCAGCCGCACCACCGCGTCGTAGCGGCGGGCCGGGTCCTCCTCCGGGCGGCGGGCCACGTTGAACTGGACCGCGCGGGCATGGACGCCGCCGGCCTGCAGGCGCATCTGCAGGTGGCCCTGGCCCATCGGGCTGATGCCCGTGGCCGCGCAGCCCGGGAGCGCCAGGCGCACCTCGGGGTTCCCCCGGCCGAACGGGGCGAGGGCCTCGATGGCCTCCGCGGTGGCCAGGTCCAGGTCGCGCCCGCCGACCACGGCGTCGACCACGCGCACCCGGGCGCGCTCGATGGCCCCGCGATGGCCCTCGGCCGCCGCGGTGAGCTCGGCGCGGAACGCGGCGACGTCATCGGTCGCGAGCGACACCCCGACCGCCCCGGCGTGGCCGCCCCAGCGGGTGAGGCGCCCGCTCGCGGCCGCGACCAGCGCGTGCAGGTCGACCCCGGGCAGGCTCCGGCCCGAGCCCTTGGCCTCGTCGCCGTCGTGGGTGAGCACGATCGCGGGCCGGCCGAAGCGCTCGACCAGCCGCGACGCGACGATCCCGACCACCCCCTCGTGCCAGCCCCGGCCCACCGCGAGGATGGCCGCCGCACCGCGCCGGTCCTCCGGCTCGGCCTCCACGATCGCCACCGCCTCGCGGGTGACCTGCTGCTCGACCTCGCGCCGCTCGGTGTTCAGGGCCCACAGCTCGTCGGCGATGGGCTGCGCGGCCCCGATGGCGGGCGCGAGCATCAGCTCGAGCGCCCGGCCGGCGTGGGCCAGGCGCCCGGCGGCGTTGACCGCCGGCCCGAGCTGGAACCCGAGGGTGCGGGCGCTCACCCCCCGCGTGGCGACCCCGGCGGCCCGGCAGAGCGCGGCCACCCCCGGCCGGGGGGCCTCGCGGATGCGGGTGAGGCCGCGGGCCACCAGCCGGCGGTTCTCCCCCACCAGCGGCACCTGGTCGGCCACGGTGGCCAGGGCGACGAGGTCGATGGCGTCCTCGGGGTCGGGGGCGAGCACGCCGGGGCCGTCGAGCCGGCGGGCGAGGGCGCGGGTGAGCCGGAAGACCACGCCCGCGGCGCACGGCGCGTCCTGGACCCCGTGGCCGAGGGCCGGGTTGGCGATGATGGCCGGCGGGCGCCGGCCGGCGGCCAGATGGTGGTCGGCCACGATGGCGTCCATGCCGAGCTCGGCCGCGCGGGTCAGCGGGCCGACCGCGGTGGTGCCGCAGTCCACGCAGACCAGCAGCCGGCAGCCCTCGCCGGCCAGGCGCTCGACGGTCGCCTCGCTGACCCCGTACCCGTCGGTGAAGCGGCTCGGCAGGAACCAGCCCACCCGCGCGCCCCGGGCCTCGAGCGCCGCGACCAGGATCGCGGTGGAGCACACCCCGTCGCAGTCGTAGTCGCCGTGCACCACCACCCGCTCGCCCCCGCGCACCGCGAGCGCCAGGCGGTCGGCCGCCTCGGCGATGCCGGGCAGGGCCTCGGGGTCCTCCAGCGGGCCGTCGGCGGCCAGGAACTCGCGTGCGGCACCGGGGTCGCCGAGCCCGCGGCGGACCAGCGTCCAGGCGACCGGCTCGGGGCAGCCGAGGGCCTCCTGCACCGCCATCACCTCGGCGTAGCGCACCCGGGACGCCCGCCAGCTCATCCGCCGCCTCGCATCATCGATCCAGCGTAGGCCGCCGGCCGGACGGACCTACCAGCGGCCGGAGCGGATGACCCCGAGGGCGATCCAGATGAAGAGCCCCACCCCGACCACGAAGCCGGGCACGCCGACCAGCGCCAGGCCGAACAGGTGCGGCCCGTCCTCGACCATCGTCCCGACCAGCGCCGAGGCCAGGGTGACCCCGGCGGCGAAGACCGCGATGCTGAGGCGGTTGGCCGCCGCGACGCCCTTCTCGCTGGCGTCCCGGAACTCCGCCAGGTCGATCGTGATGCGGACCTCACCGTCCTTGAACTCCTCCAGGAGCTCGGAGACCTGGAACGGGTACTCCAGGAACGTCTGGGTGTACCTGGCGATGTCGCCCTGCAGCCGCGCGGCGACCTTGTCCGGGCGCACGCGGTCGATCAGCAGCTTGCGTGCGTAGGGCCGGGCGGTCTCGAACACGTTGAACGACGGCGAGATCTCCAGGCCGACGCCGGCCAGGGTCGCGAGCGCCTTGTCCAGCATCACCCACCGGGCGGGAAGCTGGATGTCCAGGCGGTAGATGATCGCGAAGATCTCCTTGAGCACCTCGCGGGCGTCGATCTCGCCCATCGTCGCGCCGTGGTAGCGCTGGATCATCACCCCGAGCTGCTCGCGGAACTCCTCCTCGAGGTCGGCCGGATAGCGCACCCCGAGGTCGCGCAGGTGCCGCGGGATGCGGTCCATGTCGTTGTCGAGGATGTCGACGAACAGCTTGACCGCGGCCTCGCGGTCGCGGGTGGTGAGCTGGCCCACCATCCCGAAGTCCACCAGCCCGATGCGGTCGGGCGCGCAGACCAGGATGTTGGCCGGGTGCGGGTCGGCGTGGAACAGCCCGAAGACGAAGATCTGCTGCATCCAGGCCTCGGCGATGACCCCGGCCAGGGTGCGCCGGTCCTCCATCGTCCAGTCCGAGAGGTCGGTGCGGGCGAGGGCCGTGCCGTTGATGCGCTCCATCACCAGCAGGCGCCCGGTGGTCTGGCGCCAGTAGATGCGCGGCACCAGCACGTGCGCGTCGTCGAGGAAGAAGCGCCGCATGGCGTCGGCGTTGCGGGCCTCGACCCGGTAGTCGAGCTCCTGGCGCACCGTGCGGGCGAACTCGTCGACCAGCCCCACCGGGTCGATGAAGTCCAGCCGGCGCACGCGCTCCTTGATGATGCGGGCGACCTGGTACAGGAGCTGGATGTCGGCGGTGAGCTGCCGCTCGGCGTCGGGCCGCTGCACCTTCACGACCACCTCGCGGCCGCCGGGCAGGCGCGCGGTGTGGACCTGGCCGATCGACGCCGCCCCGATCGGGTCCGGGTCGAGGCGCTCGAAGGCCTGCTCGACGGTGAGGCCGAGCTCCTCCTCGATGACCACCCGCACCTGGTCGAACGGCACCGGGCGGGCCGAGTCGGTGAGCTTGCGCAGCTCGACGATCACGTCGTCCGGCACGATGTCGGGCCGGGTGGACATGATCTGGCCGAACTTCACGAAGGTCGGCCCGAGCTCCTCCAGCATCTCGCGCAGGCGCACCCCGCGGGTGCGCCGGGCCACGACCCCGTCCTCGTCCGGCGTCCCGCCTCCGCGACGGAAGAGGTACCCGAACCCGTGACGCGCCGCCACCTGGCCGATCTCGCGGAGGCGCGCGAGATTCTGCCGCCGCTCTCCTCGAGACATTGCGTCAGGCTAGCCACGCCCATGCGGCCGCGCCCCCGCCGCGGGTGCGGCGGGGGCGCGGGCCAGGGGCGGGTGCGGCGGCCGCTACCCGGCGTCGGCCGCGTCGGCGGGCGCGATGCCCTCGACGCGGAACGTGCCGCTCGCGGCGAACGGGCCGGCCTCGTGGGCGGCCAGGCGCAGCGTGAAGCCGTCGCCGGTGGGTGCGAAGCCCGGCTCCTCCATGACCTCCAGCCCGTCGGCGCCGCAGTTCAGGTGGCCGTCGACGTGCAGCACGATGGTGGCCGGCGGGGCGTCCTCGTCGTCCACGCAGAAGCCCTCGGGCGGGCGGGCGACCGGGTTGCGGAAGGTCACGCCGCCCACCGCCTGCTGGCCCGGCTGCAGGGCGAAGCCGCCGAGCGCGAAGCGCCCGGTCTCGGCGTGGTCGACGATGGCCGGGGCCGGGGCCGGCTCGGCCCACCCGGCGGGCTTGAGGGCCGCCCAGGCCGCGAGGGGGTCGACCGCGGGGGCCGGGGCCACGGCCTCGGGCACCGGGTCCCAGTCCGGCAGGGGCTCGGGCTCGACGACGGCGGCGACGGCGACCTCGGGCTCCGGGGCCCACACGGGCGGCGCGGCCTCGACGACCGGCTCGGGGACCACCTCGGCCGGCGGCGCCCACTCCTCCACCGGCTCGGGGACCGGGGCGGGCTCGGGGGCCGGCGGCGCCCACTCGGGCGGCGCGTCGGCGACCCAGGCGGCCTCGGGCGCGGGGACCGGCTCCGCGGCGGCGGCCCACTCCCCGGCGGGCGCGGGGGCCGGCTCGGCCGGCGCGGCCTCGGGCTCGCTCCATCCGCTCGCCGGGTCGAATCCGGCGTCGGCCGGGGGCTCCCAGGCCTCGGCGGCCGGGGCGGGGGCGGGCTCGGCCGGCGGCGCCCACTCAGGCGCCGGCTCGGGCACGGCGGCCTGGGCGAGCGGCGCGGTCTCCGGCCAGTCGCCCATCTCCCCCGGGGTCGGCCAGCCCGGCTCGGTCACGATCTCGTCCGTCGTCCAGGCCGCCTCGGCCGGGGCGGCGGCGGTCGCGGCGGCCGGGGGCTCCTCGGGCCACTCGGACGGAGCCTCGGCGGCCGGGGGCTCCTCGGGCCACGACTCGACGGCCGGGGGCGGCTCGGCCACCGCGGTCGCCGCGGTCTCGGCCTGGGCCATCTCGATGGGGGCCGGCGGCAGCTTGGGCGTGGCGCTGCGGCGCGGGGCCTTGGGCTTCTCGGCCCGCTTCTTGGGCTTCTTCGGTGCGGGGCCGCCCGCGCGCTGCTTCTTCATCACCAGCAGCAGCACGAGCAGGACGACGACGCCCGCGAGGATGACGAGGTTGTACGTGGTCAGCATCGTGTCTCCCCTGCCCTCCCGGGCATGACGACGCCCCGGGTCGGCGGCAGCGGGCCGCCCCCGGAGGCTGGGCACCTGCCCAGTGGATCGGCCGGGCCGGCGGCCCGCTGAAGGGACCGTGCACGCGGAGGCGCCGCGACCCCGGCCGGCGGCGGGCGGCGGCCCATCAGGACCCGCCCACGACGAACCGCCCGGCGGCCGAGAAGGGGCCGGGGCCGGCGGCGGCGAGCATCAGGGTGAAGCCCTCGCGGTCCGGGGCGAACCCCTCGTCGCGAAGCAGGATGAGCCCGTGGTCGGGGACGTTCTGGCTCGAGTCGACCTCGATCCGCACCTGGCCGGGGCCGGGCGGCGGGTCGAGCGGCGCGCGGAAGCTGACCCCCGCCACGGCCGGGTGGCCGGTGGCGACGGCCATGCCGCCGATCCAGAAGCGGCCCTCGGCCCGCACCACCTCGGCGACCCCGCCGGGAACCGGCTCGGGGTCGGCCGCCGGCACGGGCGGCGCGGGGTCGGGCGCCCAGGCGGCCCAGGCGGCGTCGACCTCGACCGGCTGCGCGGGCGCCGGCACGGGATCGGGCTCGAGCGCGATCCAGAGCACCTCCGGCTCGGCGTCCGCCGCGGCCGGCGCGTCGGGCTCCGGCACGACGAGCTCCTCGGGCCCGGGCTCGGCCGGGGGCGCGCCCTCGTCGGCCACCGGCTCCCATTCGACCAGCACCGCGGCCGACTCGGCCTGGGCCAGCCGCACCTCCTCGGGGAGGTCGGCGGGCGCATGCGGCGGCGCGGCCGCCGGCGGGCGGCCCCGCCGGGCCGCCAGGTAGCCGGCCGCCCCAGCGGCGACCGCGGAGATCAGGATCCTGCAGCGCACGGCGCCTCCTTCCGCACCCCGGACCGGGTGTCCGGGGTCGGTATCGGGGCGCCGCCGCCCCACCTTGAGGCCGGCGGCGGGCGCGGGCGCCGAACGCGCCCCGCGCCCGGGCGGGTCAGGCGGCGGGCGGCTCCGGCGCCGGCGCCGGGTCCTCGCCGGCCCCGCCCTCGAGCAGCTTCACGCGATGCTCGAGCTCGCTGATCCGGAGCACCACCTCGTCGAGCTCGTGGCGGTGGACCACGCCGAGCTCGCGCAGGACCTGCTGGAGGCCGCCCTCGAGCTTGCCCCGGATGCCCGGGGCGGGGGCGGCCTCGCCGCGCACACGGGTCATCAGCCGGTCGACCATCGCGCGGCCCTCGTCCTCGCGCAGCTGGCCCCGCCGGACCAGCTCGTCGACGATGACCTCGGCGCGCTCCCGGGTGAGGGAGGCCGCGCCGACGGCGACCAGGATGGCCTGCTCGACCGCATCGCGTGGGGTGATCATCCGCGCCTCCGCTTCCGCTGGACCTGACGGTGACGGCGCTCGCGCTCGGGACGGGGCGCCGGGGTCTCCTCCGCGCCGGCCGGCGCGGAGGTCTCGGATGGGGCCGCGGGGGCCGTCGGGCCGTCGGCGCCGTCGGCCGCCTCGGCGGTGGCCGCCGCGCCCCCGCCGACCGGGGCCGGGGTGTCGGCCGCGTCGTCGCCGTCCGCCGGTCCGGGTTCCGGCCCGGGCTCGGGCTGCGGCTCGTCCGGGGCCCCGTCGTCGAGCAGGCCGCCGGGCGCGTCGGACTCCTGGCGCGCCATCTCCCCGTCCAGGGCGGCCTCCGCGCGGGCGAGGACCTCGAGGTCGACCACGTCGCGGTCGCTCTCGGTCATCTTGAGCGCCCGCTTGCGCGCCCGGGCCTCGCGCTTCTTGGACTCGGGCTCGCGCTCCTTCCACAGCGCCGCGAGCGGCGCCGCGATCGCGATGGAGGACACCCCGCCGGTCAGGAGGCCCACGAACAGCGCCAGCGCGAAGTCGCGCAGCGTCGGGCCGCCGAAGATGAGCAGGACGGTCACCGGGATGGTGGTGGTCAGGCCGGTGATGATGGACCGGGTCAGCACCTCGTGCACCGAGCGGTTGACCACGTCCTTGTACCGGGCGTTCCGCATGAGCGGCACGTTCTCCCGGATGCGGTCGAACACGATGACCACGTCATAGAGCGAGTAGCCCATGATCGTGAGCAGCGCCGCCACCGTGGCCGAGGTCACCTCGGCCCCGAGGATCGAGTAGACGCTGATCGCCAGCCACATGTCGTGGACGACCGAGAGCAGCGCCGGGAGCGCCAGCTTGTACTCGAACCGGATGGTGAGGTAGGCGACCAGCAGCAGGAACGACAGGGCGATGGCCCAGATGGCGCTGCGGATGACCTGATCGCCGAACGTCGGGCCCACCGTCTCGACGCCCAGCGACTCCTCGTTGATGCCGCCCAGGTCCTGATCCAGGGCGCGCACGAGGGCGTTCTGCTCGGCCGGCTGGAGGGTGCGGGTCTGGATCTGGAAGCCCTCGGCCCCGGTCGCCGGGTCGGTGGTCGCCTGGATCTTGGCGTCGCCGAGCCCCTGGTCCTGGATGACCGCGCGGATCTGGTCCTCGGTGGGCTGTCCGCGCTCGAACGCGGTGGTGATGCGCGTCCCGCTCTCGAAGTCCAGGCCGAGGTTCAGGCCGTTGATCCCGATGACCACGGCGCCGAGGGCCAGCGGCACGAACGAGATGGCCAGCCACATGCGCCACTTGCCGACCATGTCGAACTTCCAGCGCGGCTCGCGCTGGCGCAGGCCCATGAGCTTCTCGTTGTTGAACCACTTCGAGTCGGCCCCGACCTCGATGACCGCGCGGGTCACCAGCACCGCGGTGAACAGCGAGAGCAGGGTCCCGACGAGCAGCGTGAAGGCGAAGCCCTTGACCCCGGCGGTGCCGAGCAGGAACAGGATTCCCGCGGTCAGCAGCGTGACGACGTTGGCGTCGATGATCGCGCTGATGCCCTTGTTGTAGCCCGTGAGCAACGCCGAGCGGGCGCTGCGCCCGGCGCGGGCCTCCTCGCGTATGCGTTCGAAGATGACCACGTTGGCGTCGGACGCCACGCCGATGGTCAGGATCATCCCGGCGATGCCCGGGAGGGTCAGGGTGATCGGGACCAGCACGATCACCGCGAAGAAGAACGTCGCGTAGATGGCGAGCGCCACGGCGGCGATGACGCCGAGCAGCCGGTAGTAGACGATCAGGAAGAGGATGACCAGGGCCAGGCCGGCGAGGCCGGCGATGAGGCCCTGGTTGAGGCTCTCCTTGCCCAGGGTGGCCGACACCAGCTGCTGGCTGATCACCTCCAGCTGGATGGGGATGGCGCCGGAGTTGAGCTGGTCGGCGAGGGTGCGGGCCTCCTCGACCGAGAAGCCGCCCTGGATCTGCGCGCCGTTGGACCCGTCGATGCCGGTGGGGTACTGGCGGTAGTCGACGGTCGGGTTGGAGATGATCTGGCCGTCGAGGACGATCGCGAAGCTCTGGAGCTCCTGGCGGACCGCCCCCCGCTGGGCCAGGCCCCGGGTGATGTCGCGGAACTTGGTCTGACCCTCGCCCGTGAACTGCATCGTCACGATCGGGTCGCTGCTGCCCCCGAGCCCGGCCTGGTCGAACGACTGCGCCGCCTCGGTGATGTCGCGCCCGGTCAGCCCCGGGTTGTCCTGCATGAGGACGTAGACCGTCCGCCGCGGGGAGTTGGGGCGGCTCGGGTCGAGGACCTCCTCCTGCGTGTAGATGACCAGGCCCGCGGGGACCTTGAGCACCTCGGCGTTGGCCGGGA
>JALOLS010000138.1 GCA_025455865.1 Thermoleophilia bacterium | reverse complement strand
CAGCCGCGTGGAGGCCGGGTAGGTGCGACCGCGCGGCAGCCGGGCCGCCGGGTTGGGCCCCGTGGACTCGGCGTCCACGGTGACCCCGGCGCGGCGCAGTGCCTCGATGAAGGCGGTGCGGGCGAACGCCGGGGCGTCGTCCACGAGCCAGGTCCGCACCGCGGATGGGCCGTTCGCGGGCAGGGTGCCCGAGATGCGGACGACCCCCGGGCGCAGCTCCTCAACCTCGAGCGCGGTGGGGCTGCCGGCCCGGCCGGTCCGCACCGAGGAGACGACCCGGTAGGCCGCGGTGCGCGGCCGGTAGCTCATGGTGGCCGCGCGCCCACGGGCGGTGGGCCGCACGGTGATGTCGATGAGGTTCTCGTTCACCCACATGGGGCCGACCGGACCGTCCGGCCAGCCGGTCTCGGTCTGGAACAGGCGGTCGTCGATGATGACGTCGCCGTCGACCCGCCGGATGCCCCGGGCGCGCACGTCGCGGGCCAGGCGGTCGAGCGCCCGCAAGGGGTTGCCGCTCACCGAGGTCACGAAACCCAGGGTGTTGGCCTCGTTGTGGTCGGCGCCCCCGTCGGCGTAGACCATCGTGCCGTCGGGCCGCTCGCGCAGGCCGAAGGAGAAGTCGCCCTGGGCGACCAGCACCAGGTTGCCGTCGAGCACGCCCCGGCGCACCGGGCCGACGCGGTGGACGGGCGTGCGGAAGCGCCGGTCCACCCCGAGCGTCTCGAGGGCCGCGGCGGCGGTGAACGCCTTGGTGATGGAGCCCGGGACGAACATCTCATGGGCGTTCTGGGCGTAGACGCTCTCGCCGGTCACCGCATCGGTGATCGCGATGCCCCAGGTCGAGTTGACGTACCGGGGCTGCTGGGTGACGGCGGTGATCTGGGCCTGGGTCTCGGCGCTGAGCGGCGCCGCGACGGCCGGCGCGGCCGCCCCGAGGACGGCGACGGCCACGAGAGGAAGGATCCGGTGGGTTCGCATGGCGGGGAACGCTAGTCGTGCGCGTCGGACACGGGCCGCATGCGGGTCCGATGCGAGCCGAGAACGACGCCGGGCCCGCGTGTGCGGGCCCGGCTGAGATGCGTGTGCGAGAGGGTCCCAGGAGGCGGGACCCGCCCCCCCGGGGGACTCGGGCGCGCCCTTACACGCCCTTCCCGATCGCCACACCCCCGCGCGCCTTGAAGGTGTTGATCATCGTCGGCAGGTCGTTCGGCTTGGCCTTCGCGATGAGCTGCTGGTAGCGCTCGGTCTGCGTCGGGCGCTCCTCGCGGTAGAGGATCCCGAGCGCGAAGCCGCCGCGCAGCGCCAGCTCGAACGCGCCGACCTTGTCGGCCACGTCGTGGTCCGGCCGCACGTCGGTGACCATCTGCTTCCACTCGTCCTGCGTGTTGTTGAACGTGGTGCAGGGGGAGAGCGCGTCGATGTAGCTGAAGCCCTTGTGCTCGATGGCCTGGGTGATCAGCTCGGTGAGCGCCTTGGTGTTGAACGACGCCCCGCGGGCGACGAACGACGCGCCCGAGGCGACCGCGAAGGCCAGGGTGTTCAGCGGCTGCTCGGGGTTGCCGTAGGGGGTCGACGGCGCCTTCTGCTCGAACAGCGAGGTCGGCGAGACCTGGCCCTTGGTCAGGCCGTAGATCTCGTTGTCCATGACCAGATAGGTGATGTCCACGTTGCGCCGGGCGGCGTGCGGGAAGTGGCCGGCACCGATGGCGAAGCCGTCGCCGTCGCCACCCACGGCGATCACCGTGAGCTCGGGGTTGGCGAGCTTGACGCCCATCGCGAACGGCAGCGGCCGTCCGTGCAGGGTGTGCAGGCCGTAGGTGGAGGCGAAGTGCGGCAGGCGGCTGGAGCAGCCGATCCCGGACACGATGACCGTCTTGGCCGGGTCGAGGCCGAGCTCCGACATGGAGCGGTAGAGCGACGCCAGAACGCCGAAGTCGCCGCAGCCCGGGCACCAGATCGGCTTGAGCTCGGACTTGTAGTCGTTCGGCTTCAGCTTCACGGGGCTGGCGGTGCTCACGCGAGGGCCTCCTGCTTGACGATGTCGGTGATGTCCTCGGCGGCGAAGGGAAGGCCGTCGCACTTGGCGTGGCTCTCGACGACGAGGCCGGTCTCGGAGCGCACCAGCCGGGCCAGCTGGCCGGTGTAGTTGATCTCCGGCACGATCACCCGGCGGGCGTTCGCGCAGAAGTCCCGCACCCGGTCGGCCGGGAACGGCCCGAGCACCCGCGGGTAGATGGCGCCCACCGACAGGCCCTCGGCGCGCGCCGCGTCGATGGCCTCCCGGACCGGGCCGTAGGTGGAGCCGAAGCCGATGATCGCGACGTCGGCGGGGTTCTCGTCGCCGTGGGTGACGATGCGGGCCAGGCCGTTCTTCAGCGGATCGATCTTGGACCAGCGCTTGCGCTGCATCCCGACGTGGATCTCCGGGGTGTAGCCCGGGTGGCCCCACTCGTCGTGCTCGATGCCGGTGGCCACGTACTGGCCGCCCTCCTCGCCGGGGATGCCCATCGGCGAGACCGAGTCCTCGGTGTACTCGTAGCGCTTGTAGTCCTCGACGCCGGCCGACGTCTTGCGCTCCCACAGCTCCACCGCGTCGGGGTCGGGGGCGTGGATGACCTCCAGGCGGGTGGCCAGGCCCTGGTCGGTCAGCAGGATGACCGGTACCTGGTAGCGCTCGGAGTAGTTGAACGCATCGATGGTCGACCAGTAGCAGTCCTCCACCGAGACCGGCGCGATGACCACGCGGGGGGCCTCGCCGTGGGAGGCGTAGAGCGCATGGTTCAGGTCGCTCTGCTCGGTCTTGGTCGGCAGGCCGGTGGAGGGCCCGCCGCGCTGGGCGTCGACGATGACGCAGGGGATCTCGGCGGTGCCCGCGTAGCCGATGAGCTCGCTCATCAGCGAGAGGCCCGGGCCCGAGGTGGCGGTCATCGCCTTGGCCCCGGCGTAGGAGGCGCCGAGCACCGACGCGAGCGAGGCGATCTCGTCCTCGCACTGCACGGTCGTCCCCCCCATCGAGGGCAGCCGCGCCGAGAGCCACTCGAGGATGTCGGACGCCGGGGTGATCGGGTAGCCGGCGAAGTAGTTCACGCCCGCCGCCACCGCGCCCACCGAGATGGCCTGGTTGCCGCTGATCAGGATGCGGTCCGCCTCGACCTCGACCGGGTCGGTGATGTGCAGCGCGCCCTTCAGGTCGGCCGCCTCGTCCTCACCGGCGTGGAGCGCGGCGATGTTGGCGTCGGCCACGCCCTGCTTGTGGGCGAAGCGCTTGAGCACCAGCTCCTCGATCGGGGTGGTGTCGAACGCCAGCACCCCGCAGACCGAGCCGACGGCCACCATGTTCTTGGCCCGGGTCGAGCCGCCGATCTCCTTGGCGAGCTTGTCCATGCGCACCGGGCGGGCCCGGGGCAGGTACTCGTCGGGGATCGTGACCTCGGTGTCGTCGTAGAGGATCACGCCCTCGGGGTGCAGGGAGTCCCAGTGCAGGTCCCATGCCTCCTGGTTGAAGCACACCAGGAGATCGCACCACTTCCCGTGGCTGTAGATGGGCTCGTCGCCCAGCCGGAGCTGGTACATGCAGGGCCCGCCCTTGATCTCCGCCGGGAAGGTGCGGAAGGTCTGGGTCCAGTACCCGCCACGCGCCGCGGCCTGGGTGAGGATGTCCCCGGAGGAGATGACCCCCTCACCGGACTCCCCGGCGAGCCGGATCACCACGCTCTTTCGTGCCAAAACGCCTCCCAATCGGTGAACGGCACGGCCCCGCCAGCAGGCCGACCGCGCGCCCCTGGGGTGGGAGGGAGGGGAGCGGGCCCGGCGGCCAGGCGGTGCGCCGCCGCCCCTGCGGGCTGGGGCCCCGGGACGCCGACTGGCCGGATTGCGTCCGGATGGTAGCCGGACGCGGCCGCAAAGAGCAACATCCGGGCCGGCCGGCCACTTCCCGAGGAATGCGGCCCATTCCGGCACCGATACGGCGTCCTTCGGTCCGCAAACCGCCCCGCGGGTCAGGGCCCCAGGTCGAGCGCGCTCAGCGTGCCGTCGCGGATCTCCCCGCCGTCGAGGCCCTCGCCCAGGCGCCGGATGAGGTCGTTGGCCCGGCGCACGGCGGCCTGCGAGATGCGCTGGTTGATCCGCAGCTGGGCGATGGTGAGGGTGACCTCCCCGGGGTCGCCGGGCACCGCCGCCGCGACCACCGTGCGCGAGGCCGGCGCGACCGCCGTGGGCGGGGGCGCGGAGACGACCTGGAGGCCGGCCAGGATCTCGGGGCCCACCTGCCCGTCGCGGACGTCACCCCCGGTGAGCCCGCCGTCGAGGCGGGCCTTCAGGGCGTTCAGCCGCCGGATGGCCGCCTGGGAGATGCGCTGGTTGATCAGGAGCTGCCCCACCGAGAGCCGGATGTCGCCGGGGTCGCCGGGCACCGCGGCCGGGACGACCACCGGGCGGGGGTCCGGTGGGCTGAGCGCGGCGAGCACCGCGCCGGGACCGGTCACGATGCCCGGGGCGAGCTCCTGCGCCCCGAGCGCGTTGCGGCAGAGGTCGCGGCGCTCGACCCCGGAGTCCAGCCACGCCTGGACGCCGTTGGCCCGGCGGATGGCGGCCTGGTCGATCCGCTGGTTGATCAGGAGCTGGGTCGTGGAGAGCGTGAAGCCCGACGGGTCCCCTGCGGGCGGGGCGGCCGGCGCCGGGACCGCGCGGCAGAGGGGCGAGCCCGGCGAGGCGGTCCCGGCGGGCGGCGGGGGCGGCGCGGGGGCCGGTGGCGGCGGCACCGGGGCGGCCACCACCGTGACCGGAGGGCTCTCCTGGGCCGCCTGCCCGACCGGGTTGGCGGCGGTGACGACGCAGGTCAGCAGCCGGCCCAGGTCGTCGGCGGTCGCCGTGTGTGTGGCCGCGACCGCTCCCGGGATGGCCACGCCGTCCCGGCGCCACTCGCGCGTGAACGGGGCGAGGCCCTCCGCGTCCCAGGTGCCGTCCGAGCAGGCCAGCGCGGACCCCGGGAACGGGTCGCCGGTGATCCGGGGCGCGCCGGTGCCGACCGGGACGGCCAGGGCGCGCTCGTACACGTCCGCCTGCGCGCCGCTGTCCAGGGTCCCGTCGAGCGCCTCCGGGGTGGTGAACCAGACCCGGGCGCCGTTCTCGGCCACCCCGCGCCAGCTCGCCGAGAGCTCGGCCGTGCCCGGGGTGACCAGGCGCAGGACGCCGGCGGCGTCGCGCTCGTAGACGTCGAGGGCGGCGTCGGCGTCGCCCGTGCCGGGGATCGGCTCGAACGTCTCGAAGAAGACCCGCGACCCGTCCGCGGCGGCGCCGCGGAAGCCCGGCGGGGGGGTCGCGGCGATGGTCGCCCCCCACGAGACCAGCCGGAGGGTGCCGTCGGCCGCCCGCTCGTACAGGTCCGTCTTCCCGTCCTGGTCGCCGAGCCCGGTGACGTCCTCGGTGGCGTCGAACCACACCCACCCGCCGTCGGGGGTCGCCCCGGCGAAGAACGCGCCGCCGATCCCGTCGCCGGCCGGCGAGATGAGCCGCAGCCTGCCGTCGGCGTCGACCTCGTAGACGTCGTCCTCCGCGGCGTCGGTGTCCTCCGGCACCAGCGCCGAGGTCGTGGTGAACCAGATGCGCCGCCCGTCGTCGGCCGCCGCGCCATCGAACACGACGCTCGCCGGGGCGGCGGCCGACGCCAGGCGCAGCGTGCCGTCGGCCAGGCGCTCGTAGATGTCGTCGAGGACGTCAGTGTCCTGGGGAACCAGCGCCTCGGTGGTGGTGAAGACCACGCGAAGCCCATCGCGCGAGCCCTGGCGGAAGGAGACCGGAAGGGCGCCCGCGCTGATCAGCCGCAGCGTGCCGTCCGCCGCCCGCTCATACGTGTCCTCGGTGGCGTCGGTGTCC
>JALOLS010000049.1 GCA_025455865.1 Thermoleophilia bacterium | reverse complement strand
CCCGGGCCCCTCGCCTCGGAGGGCTTCAACCTGGTCGGCCCCGATCCCGAGTGCCCGGGCACCGCGACCGACGTCCAGCGCGCCAACCCGCTCCTCGGCTCCCTGACCGACAACGGCGGCGGCACCGACACGCACCTCCCCCTGGCCGGAAGCCCCGCCGTCGACGGAGGCGACCCCGCGGGCTGCCGCGAGTCGGTCTTCACCACGCCGCCGGGGCCCGTCATCACGATCGACCAGCGAGGCATCCCGCGCCAGGGGCGCTGCGACATCGGCGCGGCGGAGGCGCAGCCGGACCTCGTGATCGAGGCCCTGACCGATGCTCCCGACCCGGTCCCGGCCGGGGGCGACATCACCTACACCGCGGTGGTGCGAAACCAGGGCGCCGGGCCGGCGACCGCCTCCACGCTCTCCCTGCTGGTCCCCGACGGGGTGGTGCGCCTGGGCGCCTCGGGGCCGGCCGGCGCGTGCGGGCCCGCCCTCGACGCGTGCCCGCTCGGGGAGATCGGGCCGGGGCTCACGAGGCAGGCCACGTTCACCGTGCGCCGCGCCGAGGCGGGGTCGATCACCGTCGCGGCGCTCGTCGCCGCGGGCGCGGGGGTGTTCGAGTCGAGCGTCGCCAACAACACGCGGCAGGAGACGACCACCCTCGACCTGCCGCCCCCGCCCGCCCCGCCGCCGCCGGCGCCCGCGCCGCCCCCGGAGGTCGAGCCCCCGGGGGCCGACCCGCCGGCGCAGACCGAGGCCCCCCGGCCCGCGACCCCGGCGCTCGGGGCCGTGGTGCCGCGGGGTGGCGCGCCTGCAGACCACCACGCGCCGGCCGGTCACGCTCTCCAGCCGCCGCTACGCGGTCGCCCGGGGCCGCGCCCAGACCCTCACGCTGACGCTGAACGCCGCGGGCCGGCGGCTGATCGCCCGGGGCGCGATCCGGGCCCGCGTGGTCGTCACCCCTGACGGGCGGGGGGCGCGCGCCCTGGTGCGCGCCGTCCGGATCGCGCCGTAGGGCCTGTCCAGGAATCCGACGGCACCTCCGGCGACTGCATCCCGGCGGATTCGCATGCCGGAGGCACCGTCTCCGTTCGTGGAAAGTCCCGTAGGGGACGGACGCCCCGCCCGATGGGGCCACCCCTCCCCCCCGCACCTGCGGCGGGGGAGGGGCGGTCGCTATCCTGCGGGGAACCCGAGCAATCGACCCGACGCGGCTGCCCATGAGCATTCTCCCGGCTGACTTCCCCCCGCCCTTCCGGGCGTCCGACTACGTGGTGGCGCCGCAGGCGCCACCCGACGAGCGCATCGAGGTCGGCGTGCTCTTCATCGGGGCGGGGCCCGCGGGCCTCGCGGGCGCGGTGCGCCTGGGCCAGCTCATGGCCGAGGACGAGGCGCTCATGGAGATGCTCGGCGAGGTGCCGATCGCCGTCGTCGAGAAGGGCAAGAGCGCCGGGTCCCACCTGCTCTCCGGGGCCTGCATGAAGCCCGGCCCGCTCAAGAGCCTGTTCCCCGACGCCAAGCCCGGCGAGACCCCCGGGGTCTACACCGAGGTCACCGGCGAGGTCGTCTACTTCATGACCAAGGGCGGCGCCATGCGCCTCCCGGCCCCGCCGCAGATCAAGAACCACGGCAACTGGGTGGTCTCGATCTCCCAGCTCGCGCGGTGGATGGGCGAGCAGGCCGAGGAGCTCGGCGCGTATATGCTCCCCGAGACCGACGCCCAGAAGGTGCTGGTCGAGAACGGCCGCGTGGTCGGCGTGCTGACCGGCGACAAGGGCCGCGGCCGCGAGGGCGAGGAGCTCGGCACGTTCGAGCCGGGCGTCGAGGTGCACGCCAAGGTCACCGTGGTGTGCGAGGGCACCCAGGGCCACATCGCGGGGGTCATCCGCAAGCACTTCGACCTGGACCAGGACTCGACCCAGATCTGGGAGCTCGGGGTCAAGGAGGTCTGGGAGGTCAAGAAGCCGCTCGACAAGGTCATCCACACGCTGGGCTGGCCGCTGCGCTTCGGGACCAAGTACCGCGAGTACGGCGGCTGCTGGGTCTATCCGATGGGCGAGGACCAGGTCTCGATCGGCTTCGTGGTGGGCCTGGACTACGCGGACGCGACGCTCTCGGCCCACGACCTGCTGCAGCAGTTCAAGACCCACAAGCTGATGCGCGGCATCCTGGACGGCGGCCGGCGCGTGGCCTGGGGGGCCAAGACCATCCCGGGCGGCGGCATCTGGGGCCTGCCCAGCCGGCTGCACGTGCCCGGCGCCCTGCTGTGCGGCGACTCGGCCGGGTTCGTGGACATGGCCGCCCTCAAGGGCGTGAACTACGCCATGAAGTCGGGCATCCTCGCCGCCGAGGCCATCGCCGAGGCCTTCAAGGCCGGCGACCCCACCTCCACCACCGCGCTCTGGGGCTACGACCAGCGGATCCGCGACTCCGAGGTCTGGAAGGACCTCTGGAAGGTGCGCAACATCCGCCCGGCCTTCCAGAAGGGCTTCATGTACGGCGGGCTCATCCACCCGATGGCCACGGCGACCAGGGGCAAGGCGCCCAAGCGCGTCCACTTCAAGTCCGACGCCGCCGAGCCGGTGTTCATCGGCGGCCCGCGCGAGTACCCCAAGCCCGACGGCGAGCTCACGTTCGACAAGCTCTCCTCGGTCTACGCCAGCGGCAACAAGACCCGCGACGACCAGCCGAGCCACATCCGCATCCAGACCCAGGTGCCCCGCGCGCTCGCGGTGGCCTGGGAGAACATGTGCCCGGCGAAGGTGTACGAGGTGGTCGAGGATTCCGAGAGCAACGGGACCGTCTCGGTGCGGGTGAACGCCCCGAACTGCATCCAGTGCGGGGCCATCACCGCCAAGGGCGGTCAGCTCACCCCGCCGGAGGGCGGGAGCGGGCCCGAGTACACGATCACCTGACCCCGGCCGGAACGGCCTGCCCACAGCGCCCGCCCCGTGCGGGCGCTGTGCGTTCTCTGGAGCTTCGGAAGGGTGCCGGGCCGGCCGCTTCGTGCCGATGAGGGAGGGGAGCGCGCCGTGACCCGGCCCGGGGCCGTGGCGCGAATGTGCCCGTGCCCGAACCCAAGGAGGGTCGCATGCGACCGACTCCCGCCCTCGCCGCCGCCGCCGCGCTCGCCGCCGGCGCCGGCATCCTCATCGGATCCGGCGGTCCCGCCGTCGGTGCCCGCCCCGCCGGGCCGGTGAGCCCCGCCGCCATGCGCGCGGTCAAGCACGACAGCGCGCAGGCCCTCGCCCGGGCCAACCAGGCGATGACCATGCTCACCCCCATGTGGACCGCCTCGCGCCGGAAGGGCTGGGGCACGCAGTGGCTGCGCGACGGGGCGGTGACCACCAGGAAGATCGCCCCCGGGGCGGTGGTCACCGACCGCCTGGCCGAGGCCGGGGTGACCACCGGCAAGATCGCCCCGGCCGCGGTGACCGGCGACCGTCTGGCCGACGGCGCGGTGACCACCCCGAAGATCGCCGCCGACGCGGTCACCCCCGACCGCCTGGCGCCCGCCGTGCGCGACACCGTGGGGGCCGTCCGCCGCCTGGGCGTCATCCGGCTCGGCAACGGCGGCACCGCCACCCTGGTCACCGCCGGGACGGTGAGCCTGACCGCCTATTGCCGGATCGGCGAGGGCGGCAACGACACCGCCATGGTGCTCGTCTCCACCAGCATGCCGGGGGCGGGGTTCGACGCCGAGGGCCAGAGCGACAACCTGCTGCCGGCGGCCACCGAGTCGCAGCGCAAGTGGGTGTGGGCGTCGTCCGGGAGCGGGAGCCCGAAGTTCCGCGAGCAGCACGGCGCGGCGTTCAGCCCCGACGGGGCCGCCTTCAGCGGGGTGGTCTGGGCCGCGACCAACCACGCCGGGCACACCGGCGAGTGCCAGTTCGGGGGCCATCTGATCATGGGCTGAGGCCCTCGCCCCGGCCTGTGTGCGGGGCCGTCGCGTTCCGTAAGGAGTCTGTGACGGCCCCTCCCCGCGGCGGGAGGAGCGAATAGGTTGCCCCCGTCCATCGACAGCGGAGGCACCGCATGCGCACCACCCCACTGCTGGTCGCCGCAAGCGCACTCGCGATCGGCGCCGGCGCCATGCTCGGCACCGGGGGTCCTTCGGACGCCGAGGCCGCCAGCACCTTCCGGGTCACCCCGGAGCAGCTCAAGATCAACCAGCGCATCTCCCAGGCGGCCGTGCGCCGGTCCAACGAGGCGCTCGGCCTGCTGGGGCCCGTGCGCCCGGCCAACTCGACCGACCAGAACCCCGTGAACCCGTTCCCGGCGAGCCTGCGCGGCAAGGGCTGGCCCGGCAGCGCCCTGGCCGACGGGGCCGTCGGCACCCCGAAGATCGCCGACGCCGCGGTGACCACCCCGAAGATCGCCAACGACTCGGTGACCAACGACAAGCTCACCCCGGCCACCCGGGCGGTGGTGGCGAACGTGACGCGCCTGCCGGTCACCCGGGTGGGGAACGGCCAGACGGCCGAGCTCTACCGCCTGGGCCCCGTGACCCTCACCGCCCGGTGCCGGGTCAACGTCGGTGGCCTGGACATCGCCGAGGTCCTCATCGCGACCACGACGGACGGCGTCGCCTTCGACGGCAACGACGACTCGGCCAACCTGACCGCCGCCACCCCGGAGGACCAGCGCCAGTTCGTGCTCGGTCAGGCGGTGACCGGGACCGGCTTCTTCGAGCAGGAGCAGGACGGGTCGGTGCTCGCGCCCGACGGCACCAACTTCACCTCGCAGATCTGGGCCGGCATGAACCTGCAGGGCCGCCCGGCCGGCGAGTGCTCGTTCGGCGGCCTCATCACCGCCGGGTAGGTCAGCCCTCCCAGCCGACGACGTCGCGCTTGACCACGGCGATCGCGACGTCGTCGGCGATGGAGCCGCCGCCCCACACGCGCACCGCGGCGTAGACCGACCGCGCGAGCGCGGGGGGCGGCTGGCCCGTCGCCTGCAGGACGGCCTCGCGCAGGCGGTCGTCGCCGAAGCACTCACCCTGGCGACGCGCCTCCACCAGGCCGTCGGTGTAGAGGAACAGCAGGTCGCCCTGGTCCAGCTCGACGCGGTGGACCCGGTAGGCCGACTCCGGGAACGCCCCGCACGGCGGCCCCGGGTCGCCGAGCCACTGGGTGTCGCCCTGCGCGGTGACCAGGAGGGGCGGCGGGTGGCCGGCGCAGCACCAGGCCAGGCCCCCGAGGTCCGCGTCCATGATCGCCACGAACACGGTCACCAGCGCGCCGTCGGGCAGCCGGGCGACCAGCATGCGGTTGAGCTCGGTGATCAGCACCGACGGATCGCGCTCGCGCAGCGAGAGCCCCTCCAGCATGTAGCGCACCATCGCGGTCACGCCGGCCGCGTCGACGCCCTTGCCGCTCACGTCGGCCACCAGCACCGCCACCTCGCCGGCCGGCAGCCGCCACACCGAGTAGGTGTCGCCGCCGACCAGGGACCCGGCCGACGCCCGGTAGAGCGCGGCGAGCGAGAGCCCGGGCACCACCGGCAGGTCCTCGGTCAGCAGCGAGCGCTGGAGCGTCTCGGCGATGTGCCGCTCCTGCTCGAACTGCATGGCGTTCTGCAGGGCGGCGGCGGCGTGGCGGCTGAGCTCGGTCAGGACCCGGAGCTCCCGCTCCCCGAACGCCCGGGGCTTCAGCGAGTCGACGGACAGGACCCCGTAGATCCGCTCGCCGAGCACGACCGGGACGTGCATGAACGAGCGGATGTGCTCCCGGCGCAGGACCGCGGCGGCCACCCGGGGGTCGGCCTCGGCGTCGTTGCAGATGAAGGCCCGCTGGCTCTCGACCACCCGCCCGACGATGTCCTCGCCCCGCCGGTAGACCATCGCCCGGAGGGACTCATCCGAGAACCCCGCGGCGGCGGCCGGGAGCACGTCGCCGGTGGGATCGACCACCAGCACGGCCGCCTTGTCGGCCCCGACGATGCGCTGGGCCTGCGAGAGGAGGTGCTCGTGGATGTCGGCCCGGGTGAGCGCGGAGGCCATCACGTGCCCGGCCCGGGTCAGGGCGACCTCCTCCTGGGCCCGCCGCTCCTCCCGCTCGAGCAGCGTCGCCTTCTCCTCGGCCAGCCGGCGGGCCTCGGCCAGGGCCTGACGGGCCGCGGTGACGTCGGAGTAGATGTCGACCCGGCCCACCAGGTCGCCGCCGGCGTCGCGCACGGGGGCCGAGTAGCGCTCCAGGATGCTGCCGTCGACGGTGGCGACCTCGTCCTGCTCGGCCAGGTCGGGGTGGTCGTGCAGCCGGGCCTGGCGGCGCTCGGCGGCGTCGGGGTCGGCGAACCGCCACTTGAGGTGGCGGGCGAGGATCTCGTCCATCGGCTGGCCCGCGAACTCGCGCAGGTCCAGCCCGAGCAGGCGCCCGGCCGAGGTGTTGACGATCAGGAGCCGCCCGGCGAGGTCGGTCACGATGATCCCGTTCTGGGTCGTCTCCAGGACGGCGCCCATCGTGTGGCGGGTGCGGCGGGCCCGGTCCTGGAGCTGGGCGTTCTGCACGGCCAGCGCGACGGGCGGCGCGACCTCCTCCAGCCCGGCCAGGTCGGCCGCGCCCAGCCGGCGGTCGGCCCGCAGCGAGATGAGCGTGAGCACCCCCAGGCGCGGGGCGAGGGGGGTCGTGAGCGGCACCGACACGGCGCTGCCCCCCGACAGCAGCTCGGCGAGCGCCGGATCGGGCGTCCCGTCGGCCGCCGTGAGGCGCTCCAGATGCTCGGCGAGCTCGCCCCAGAGCACGCCCCGCCCGGCTGCCATGGCCGACCGCCCGATCCCGAGCACCCCGCGCGGCATGCCGTCGATGGCCGGGCCGAGCGTGCTCTCGTGGTCGGGGGAGGAGAAGGCATGGGCGCGCACGTCGTCCTCGCCCGGCTCGTCGGCGCTCACCCGGATGACCGCGAGGTCGACCGCGAACGCCGCACGCAGGCGCTCGGCCATCGCCTGCAGCGACCCGGGGAGGCCGGCGTCCGCCGCCGCGGGCTCGGCCCCCTCGGCGAGGGTGCCGGCGATGGCGTCGGCCACCCGCGCGAGCCGCTCAACCGGCACGGTGGACCCCGATCATCTCGACGTACCGGGCGGCGGTCCGCCGGATGCGCTCCGCCTGCTCCGGGTCCGCGCGCCGGGTGACCCGGCCCGGCACCCCGAGCACCACCGAGCCCCGGGGCACCTCCATGCCCTCGGGGACCACGGCACCGGCCCCGATGATCGAGCCGGCGCCGACCGCGGCGCCGTTCAGCACCACCGCCCCGATCCCGACGAGCACCTCGTCCTCCAGGGTGCACCCGTGGACGCAGGCCAGGTGCCCGATGGTGACCCGGTCGCCGACGGTGCACGGCGCGCCGGGATCGGCGTGCAGCACGGCGCCGTCCTGCACGTTGCTCTCGGCGCCCACGCGGATCGTGTCGGTGTCGCCGCGCAGGACCGCCCGGGGCCACACCGAGGCGCGCGCGCCGAGGACCACGGTGCCGATGACCTCAGCGGCGTCGTGGACGAAGGCGCCCGGGCCGATGTCGGGGACCCGGCCCGGCAGCGCGCGGATCACGGAAGCCTCACCTGGATGGGTCGAGGTTAGCCGACCGCAAGGTCGGGAGGGGCTCGCGGCCGCCGGCTCGGCCCCGGGCGACGGGGGCCATCCGGCCGGGTGGCGGCGGGGCGACCCGGTGGTAGAGTGCCGCCGTCCCGGAGGCGACCCAGGAGGCGAAGTTGCGCAAGCTCAAGCTCGGCATGGCGGTGCTCGCCTCAGCTGCCCTCCTCGGCGTCGCCGCCGGCTGCGGCGGCTCGGACGAGAGCGAGTCCCAGACGCCGTCGGAGGCCACGACGGCGGTCAACAGCGCCGCCCAGACCGACTCCGAGGGCCAGACGGTCACCACTCCGCCGGCCACCGAGACCGCGACCGAGACCGGCGGCGGCACCGACACCGCGGGCGGCGGCGAGACCGAGGAGGCCTCGGGCGACGTCGCGGCGGGCGAGACCAAGTTCAACGAGGTCTGCGCCGGCTGCCACCCCAACGGCGGCCAGCAGGCCGGCGTCGGCCCGCAGCTCGCGGGGGCCGGCCTGGCCCTGGCGGCGGTCAAGACCACCATCCAGAACGGCAGGGGCGCCATGCCCGCCGGCCTGGTCAGCGGGGATGACCTCGAGAACGTGGCCGCGTACGTCGAGAGCATCCAGTAGCCCGGGGACGACGAGGATTCCCGCCGACATGGGCCTGACGGTCACTTCGGACCCGCGCGAGGACCTCGTGCTGGTCACCCTGAGCGGTGAGCTCGACATCTACACGGTGCCGAGCTTCCGCCAGGACCTCGACCGGTTCGACCCGGCCGAGGTCCAGATGGTGATCGACCTCACCGACGTCACCCTGCTCGACTCGTCCGGGCTGGGGGCGCTGGTGAGCCTGCTGAACCGCGCCCGGGGCGGCACCGGCCGCCTCGGGCTGGTCTGCCCCCACCGGCATCTGCGCCGGGTGTTCGAGATCACCGGTCTCCGGCGCGCGTTCGTCTTCGGCGACGACCTCGACGCCGTGCGCGCGGCGCTGGCGGAGGAGTCGGCCCCGTCGGCCGGCGCCTCCTGACGCCGCCCCGGGCGCCCTGCTCGACCTCCGCCTGATCCGCGCCGACGCGGACGCCGTCCGCGCCGCGCTCGGTGCCCGCGGGGCCGCGGAGGGCCTGGACGGCCTGCTGGCCGCCGACGCCGAGGCCCGGGAGATCCGCGCCGCGGTCGAGGCCGCCCGGGCCGAGATGGGCCAGGTGGCCAGGCGGGTCGGCATGGCCCGCAGGCGCGGCGAGGAGCCCCCGCCGGGCGACGAGGAGCGCGCGCGGGCGCTGCGGGAGGCGACCGCCCGCGACGAGGAGCGCCTGCGCGAGGCCGAGGCCCGGCGCGACGCGCTGCTGCTCGTGCTCCCCAACCTGGCCGAGCCGGACGCCCCGCCCGGCGGGGAGGACGACGCGGTGGAGGTCCGCCGGGTGGGGGAGCCCCCGGCCTTCGGGTTCACCCCGCGCGACCACGTCGAGATCGGCGAGCTCATCGGCGGGCTCGACCTGGAGCGGGGCGCCCGCACCTCCGGCGCCCGCTTCGCCTACCTGCTGGGACCGCTCGTGCGCCTGCAGATGGCCCTCACCGCCTACGCGGTGGGCGTGCTCGAGGCGGAGGGGTTCACCCCGGTCATCCCGCCCGTGCTGGTGCGCGAGCAGGCCATGTGGGGCACCGGCTTCTTCCCGACCGACCGTGCGTCGATCTACGAGACGGCCGCCGACGACCTGTACCTGGTCGGGACCTCCGAGGTCCCGCTGGCCGCGCTCCACCTGGATGAGATCCTCGACGCCGACGCGCTGCCGCTCAGGTACGCGGGCATGTCGACCTGCTTCCGGCGCGAGGCGGGGGCGGCCGGGCGCGACACCCGCGGCATCTTCCGGGTGCACCAGTTCGACAAGGTCGAGATGTTCTCGTTCGTGCGCCCCGAGGACTCCGGCGCGGAGCACCTGCGCATCCTCGCCATCGAGGAGCGCATCCTGGGTGACCTGGGCATCCCGTACCGGGTGGTCGACGTGGCCGTCGGCGACCTGGGCGCGTCCGCGGCCCGCAAGTTCGACTGCGAGGCCTGGATGCCCGGCCAGGGGCGCTACCGCGAGGTCACCTCCTGCTCCAACTGCACCGACTACCAGGCGCGCCGCCTGCGCTGCCGGATGCGCGAGGGCAAGGCGACCCGGCCGGTCCACACCCTGAACGGCACCGCCGTCGCGGTGGGCCGCACCATCATCGCGCTGCTCGAGAACCACCAGCGCCAGGACGGGTCGGTGGCGGTCCCGCTGTGCCTGCAGGCGCACGGGGCGCCGGCGGTCCTCACCCCGCGGTGACCCCCGCCGGCCGGCGCCCCCGGGTGGGCGTGGTCGGGCATGTCGAGTGGGTGACCCACGCCCGCGGCCGGGTGCCCGGGCCGGGGCAGATCGTGGACCTGGCCGACCCGCTGGTCGAGCCGGCGGGGGGTGGGGGGGTGGCCGCCGCCGCGGCCGCGCGGCAGGGGGCCGAGGTGGTGCTCATGACCGCGCTCGGCGCCGATGCCGCGGGCTGGGCGAGCGCCCGGCGGCTGCGGGAGCGCGGCATCGAGGTCGTGGCCGCCGCCCGCGCCGGTTCCCAGACCCCGGTGCTGGTGATCGCCGACGCCCGCGGCGAGCGCACCATCATGGTCGTCGGGCCCCGCCTGCAGCCCCGGGGCGAGGAGGACCTCCCCTGGGGGCGCCTCGCCGCGATGGACGCCGTCTACTACGCGGGAGAGGACCCGGCCGCGCTCCGCCTGGCGCGGGCCGCCCCGCGGCTGGTGGTGACCGGCCGGCGGCTCGACGACCTGGCGGCGAGCGGCGTGCGCGCGGATGTGGTGGTCGCAAGCGGCGCCGACCCGGACGAGGACCCCGCCCGGTTGGCACTCCCCTCGCCGCCCGATGCCGTGGTGGTCACCGAGGGCGCGCGCGGCGGGCGCATCCGCGACGCCCGCGGTGAGCGCCGCTATGCGCCCGCGGGGCTCGCCGGCCCGGTCGCCGACGCCTACGGCTGCGGGGACGCCTTCGCCGCCGGGCTCACGCTCGGCCTCGCCCGGGGCCTCGGGATCGACGACGCGGTCGTCCTGGGCGCCCACCTGGGCGCCGCGCAGGCGACCTGGCGGGGCGGGCTCGGGCCGTGAGCACCGGCCCGCCGCCCCCCGACCTCCCGTTCCCCGGGAGTGGCCGCGCACGCATCGTGCTCGGGATCGGGCTGGTGGTGCTGGTCGCGGTGGGGCTCGGACTGCTGCTCGCGCGCGCCGCGGGGTTCCGGGAGGTGGTCGATGCCCTGGAGCGGGCCGACCCGGTCTGGTTCCCGCTCTGCCTGGGCGGGCAGGTGGTCTCCTACGCCGGATACGTGGTCGCCTTCCGGGGCGTGATGGCCATGGACGGCGGCGCCCGGGTGCCGCCCTGGCCGGCCACCCGGGTGGTGCTGGCGAGCATGGGGGCCAACCGGGTCATCGCGGCCGCCGGCGCCGGGGGCCTCGCCATCGTCTACTGGTCGCTGCGGCGGGTGGGCATGGCCCCGTCGCAGTCGGCGGCGCGCATGCTCGGCCTGAACATCCTCGTCTTCGGGCTGTTCGGGGTGTGGGCGACCCTCGCGGCGCTCCTGCTCGCGCTCGGCCTCGGTCACGACGTGCCCCTGGCCATGACGCTGCCCTGGCTCGTCGTGGTGCCGGCGTGCATCGCGGCCGGGGCCTGGGTGAGCGCCTCCTCGCGGGCCGGGCGGCTGGGTGAGGCCCCCGCCGGGGCGGGGTGGCTCAGGCGGGCGTTCGCCGCCGCCGTGGGGGGGCTGGTCGTCGTGCGCCACGTGCTCCACCGCCGGGGCGCGGCCACGCTGGGCGGGGCGCTCGCCTACTGGGCCGGCGACGTGGCCTCGCTGTGGTTCGCGCTGCGCTCGGTGGGGGCCGACCCCCGCCTGCACGAGGTGGCCCTGGCCTACGCCACCGCCTACCTGGCGGTGCTGGTGCCGCTCCCCACCGGGGGGTTCGGTGGCCTGGACGCGGCGGCCACCTTCACGCTGACCCTGCTCGACCTGCCGCTCGCCACCGCGCTGGTGGGGGTGGTGGTGTGGCGGTTCTTCAACTTCTGGCTCCCGACGATCCCCGGGGTGGTGGAGCTCGTGCGCCTCCGCGACCTCGGGCGCACGCTCACCCGCGGGGCGGTCAGGGCGTGAACATGCCGCTGCGGATGCGGTCGGCCTCCATCAGCGGAAGCTCCTGGGCGGCCGAGACCACGATCTCGGGGTCGGGCACGAAGTCCACCGCATGGTCGCGGTCCTCGTACGGAACCGAGTTCAGGATGACCCGCAGGGCGTTCAGGCGGGCCAGGTGCTTGACCTCGGAGCGGATGATCGTCCAGGGCGCCTCGTGGGTGCTCGTCCGCTTGAGCATCTGGTACTTCATCTCGGTGAAGTCCTCCCAGCGGTCCTGGGCCTGGAGGTCGACCTCCGAGAGCTTCCACTGGCGCAGGGGGTCGTCGCGCCGGCGCTCGAACCGCCGCCGCTGCTCCTCCCGGGTGACCGAGAAGTAGAGCTTCACCAGGACCGTCCCCTGGCGCACCAGGTCCTTCTCGAACCCGGTGACCCCCCGCATGAAGTTGCGGTACTCCTCGCCGGTGCAGAAGCCGAAGACCGGCTCGACCATCGCGCGGTTGTACCAGGAGCGGTCGAACAGGACCATCTCGCCGCCGTGCGGGAACTGGGCCACGTAGCGCTGGAAGTACCACTGGGTGCGCTGCTCCTCGGTGGGCTTGCCGAGGGCGACCACGCGGTAGTGCTTCTCGTTCATGAAGCGGGTCACCCGGCGGATGGTGCCGCCCTTGCCGGCGGCGTCACGTCCCTCGAAGAGCACGATCATGCGCTTCTGGTGCTGCTCCAGGTGGCGCTGGAGCTTGAGCAGCTCGACCTGCAGGGGCTTGAGCTCGTCCTCCTCGCGCCGCTTGCGCACCGCCCCGCGCTCGCCCTTGCGCAGGCGGGCGAGCTCGGCCAGCGCGGCCTCGTGCTCGTGCACGAGGTCCGCGACCGCGACCTCCCGATCCCCGACCCTCACCCGGTCCGACCCCATGCCCTCTCCTTCGCCGCCCTCCCGCGGACCCTAGCGGCGGCGGTACGGTCGGGGTCCCACCCGTACCGCCGAGGAGGCCCGATGACCATCGCCATCCGCGGCGTCGACTTCGTGTCGGTGCCCACCCGGGACCTGGACCGCGCCGTCGCCTTCTACGGCGGGACGCTCGGCCTGCCCGTCTCCGTCCACCAGGCCGAGCGCGGCTTCGCCGAGTTCGAGACCGGCAACCTGACCCTGAGCGTGATCGACGCCGAGCAGATGGGCCTTGCGCACCACACATCGCAGAACGCGATCGCCCTGCACGTCGACGACGTCGCCCGGGCCCGCGCCGACCTGGAGGCCGGCGGGGTGGCCTTCCTCGGGGACACGTTCGACACCGGCGTCTGCCACATGGCGTTCTTCACCGACCCCGACGGAAACGCGCTGATGCTCCACCACCGCTACGCGCCCCGGGCGCCGCGGGTCTGAACCAGGGGAACCGTGTGCATCCCGGCCGTGTATGGGCAATTCTGGCCTTCTCCGGGCGTGGCGGACCCGGATAGCGTCTGGCGACCCCTGCACCGCGCGCCAGGAGGCCCATCGCCGTGCGACCGGCTCCGTACCGCCAGCACCCGCTCACCCGAGCGGTCCTGCTTCTCGGGCCCCTGGTGATCCTGCTCGCCCTGGCGCACCCGGCTCCCGCCGCGGTGGCCGGGTCGCTCGTCCAGAAGCCGGGCCCGGCGGGGTGCATCTCCGAGACCGGGGCCGGGGGCTGCCAGGACGGCGCCGGGGTGGACGCGGCCCTGGCCGTGGCCGTCAGCCCCGACGGCGCCAGCGTCTACTCGGCGTCCTACGTCAGCGACGCCATCGCGGTGTTCGACCGCGACCCGGCGACCGGCGCGCTCACCCAGCGACCGGGCACCGCCGGGTGCATCTCCGAGACCGGGGCCGGGGGCTGCCAGGACGGGGCGGGGCTCGACGGGGTCCGGTCCGTGGCGCTGAGCCCCGACGGCCGGAGCGTGTACGCGGCCGCGGTGGATGGAAACGCCGTGGCGGTGTTCGACCGCGACCCGGCGACGGGGGCGCTCACCCAGAAGCCGCTGCCCGCCGGCTGCATCGCCCAGGCCGGGGCTGGTGGATGCCAGTCCGGCGCCGGGCTCTCTGCGGCCAGGTCGGTCGCGGTCAGCCCCGACGGCACGAGCGCCTACGTGGCGTCGGTCGCCGGCGACGCCATCGCGGTGTTCGATCGTGACCCGGCCACCGGGGCGCTCACGCAGAAGCCGCTTCCGGCCGGCTGCGTGGCCCAGGCGGGCGCGGGCGGCTGCCAGCCGGGGAGAGCGCTCGACTTCCTCGAGTCGGTGACGGTGAGCCCCGACGGCAGGAGCGTCTACGCGGCCGCGCTGCTCAGCGACGCCGTCACGGTCTTCGACCGCGACCCGGCCACCGGCGCGCTCACCCAGAAGCCGGGCCGGGCCGGGTGCATCTCCGAGACCGGGGACGGGGGGCTCTGCCAGGACGGGGCCGGGCTGAACGGAGCCCTCGCGGTCACGGTGAGCCCCGACGGCGTCAGCGTCTACACGGCCGCATCGAACAGCGAGGCGGTCGCGGCGTTCGACCGCGACCCGGCGACCGGCGCGCTCACCCAGAAGGCGGGCCTTTCGGGCTGCATCTCCGAGACCGGGGCCGGCGGCTGCCGGGACGGGTCCGGGCTCGCGGTGGCCGAGAGCGTCGTCGTGAGCCCCGACGGCACCAGCGTCTACACGGCGGCCAACACCAGCGACGCGGTCGCGGTGTTCGACCGCGACCCGGCCACGGGCGCGCTCACCCAGAAGCCGCTCCCGGCCGGCTGCATCGCCGAGACGGCCGTGCTCGGATGCCAGGACGGGACCGGGTTCGACGGGGCCGGCGGGGTCGCGGTGAGCCCCGACGGGGCCAGCGTCTACGCGGCGGCCCAGTTCGCCGACACGATCGTGGTGCTCGACCGCCGGCAGGCGCCGCTCTGCGCGCCCGGGGCCACCTCGGTGGGCCACGCCCAGGTGACCACGCTGCAGCTCGCCTGCCTCGGGCGGGGCGCGCCGGTGACCGGCTATCAGGTGGTCCAGGCGCCGGCGGTCGGGCTGCTGGGGCCGGTCGCCCAGGCGCTCGGACAGCTCACCTACACCCCGCCGGCGGGCTTCAGCGGCCCGGTGGGCCTCACCTACACCGCAAGCTCGCTCTACGGGACCTCGCTCCCGGCCCCCCTGGCCCTCACGGTGCAGCCGGCGCTGACCGGACCCCCGGGGCCCGCGGGGGCGGCCGGCCCGGCCGGTCCCCAGGGGGCAGCCGGCCCGCCGGGTCTGCCGGGGCCCGCGGGCGCCGCGGCCCTGGGCCTTGCCACCGCCACCCGCGCGCTGCGCGTGGAGGCCGGGCGCAAGGTGCGGGTGCAGTACCTCACCACGGCGCCGGCGCGGGTGGCCGGTGAGCTGCGGCAGGGACGCCGGATCGCCCGCCGCCTCGCCCAGCAGGCGCGGCGGGGGCTGAACACCCTGTCCTTCACCACCCCGCGCACCCTGGCGCCGGGCCGCTACACGCTGGCCCTGTCTGCCCTCTCCGGGCGGCAGCGGGCCACGGCCACGCTCGCCCTGACCGTCACCCGGCCGGCGGCGGCCCGGCGGCGCTGAGGGCCCGGCGGCCCGCGGCGGGGGCTGGGCGGCCCCCACCGCGTGCCGCCCGGGCCGTCAGGACCGGCCCGCCAGGCGGTCGGCCTCCCGCGCGGCGAGCTCACCCAGGAACCCGAGCACCGCGCGGATCCGGGCGGCCCGGGCCAGGTCGACGTGGACGACCGTCCACCACTGCTCCATCAGGACCGGCTCGCTCATGAGGCGCACGAGGCCCGGCGATCGGTCGGCGCTCTGGCACTCATAGCACTGGTTCCTGCCGGCCATCGGGGTGGACCCGGCGCGGCAGGGCGGGGGAGCCGGGGCGGCCCTGATGACCCACTCGCTCGAGCGCTGCGATGCCGAGCACGCGGTCGCGTACCTGGAGTCGAGCAACCCGCGGAACGTCGCCTTCTACGCGCGGCTGAGCTTCGTGGCGGTCGGGCGCATGCAGGTCGGCGACTCGCCGGTCCTCACGGCCATGCGCCGCCCCCCGCGCTGACGAAGTTCATATCGGCTTCAGCAGCACCGTAAGCTCTGCGCGACGGGCCGGATCCCTCGGCCCCGAGGAACCGGGAGCCCCATGCCCACCGTGATCGCCACCCACGACGTGAAGGACACCGCCCACTGGCTCGCGTCGCCCAAGCGCGAGGAGGTCTTCGGCCCGATCGGCGTCACCGGCATCCGCACCTTCGTGAATCCGCACAATCGCACCAGCGTGGGCCTGATCATGGACGTCCCGGACATGGACGCCCTCATGGCGAGGCTGGAGTCGGACGAGGGCCGGGCCGCCGCGGAGTACGACGGCGTCCTCGTCGAGACCATCACGTTCCTCATCGAGGAGTAGGACATCCGGAGCATCGCGGGCCGCGGTGATCGTGGGGCCGTGTGGGCTGCCGCCTGCGGCGCGGGACCGTGCCGGCGGGCGGTGGCCGCTCACCTTGCGTCCCGCCGCCTCTTCGACCCCGTGGGGGCTGCGAGGTCGGCACTCGCCGGCCGACGACCTACTTGCTCGCAAGCTGCGAGTAGAACTGCGCTCCCGGGACCGACGCAAGGGCCTCGGCGTGTTCCGGGGTCGGTTCCCCGAGGACGAAGAACTCGAGCGAGTCGATCAGCGCCATGAGGTCGGCCATCAACTCGCCGTGACCGTCTGCCTGCATGTGGGACAGGTGGGCGGACGAATCGGCATAGGTCTCGAGCAGGACGAGGCTTCGGTGCTCCCCTGAGTAGTGCCAGTCGTAGGTCAGCGTGCCCGGCTCATCCGCGGCGGCCCTGCACGCCCTGGCGGCGAGCGCCGTGAGCGCCTCGACGTCCTCGGCCTTGACGCCCATGCGCGCGAAGATCGTGATCTGTTCCATGCCGGCCTCCGGGTCGTCCCGACGGGTGGGACAGAGAGGATATCGGCCGCCCCGGAACCGTAGGTGCGGCGCGAAGGGGCGTCCCGAGCGCGGCCGCACCCCTCGAGCGCCGTCTGCTGCCGCGGCCATCTCCGGTGGAAGAAGCGGAGGGGGAGGGATTCGAACCCCCGGCCCGGTCACCCGGGCAACGGTTTTCAAGACCGCCGCATTCGACCGCTCTGCCACCCCTCCGGGACCCCGGCCGGCCGGGGCGCCGCCACCATATCCCGCCGTCTGCGCGAGCGGCTACAGTTGCTGCCCACGGAGAGGTGGCCGAGTGGCTGAAGGCAGCCGCCTGCTAAGCGGTTAACGGGGGTCAACCCCGTTCGAGGGTTCGAATCCCTCCCTCTCCGTCCAGCACTCGCCGTGAGCGTCGTCACGACACAACATCGCAGGCCGCGACCGGGCGGACGTCACCGTCCGGGAGCGGCCGACCCCTCGGGGGACGATCCCGTCCCGCTCCCACGCCCGGCGTGACCACCGCCTGGCAACTGCTGGCGCTCGCGGTGATCATCGCGTGGAACGCCTTCTTCGTCGCCGCCGAGTACGCGTTCGTCGCGGCCCGGCCCACCCGCCTCCAGGAGATGGCCGAGTCCGGCTCGCGCCGGGCCCGCCGGGTGCTCAAGCTGCAGGAGAACCCCACCGCGTTCATCAGCGCGGTGCAGGTGGCCATCACCATGTCCTCGCTGGCCGCCGGTGCGGTGGGCGAGCCGACCGTGCGCCGGCTCATGGGCGACCTGTTGGACCCGCTCGGCGCCGTGCTGTCGACCGGGGTCGTCACGGTGATCTCGATCATCCTCGGCTTCGCGGTGGTGACCGCGCTCACCGTCGTGCTCGGGGAGATCGTCCCGAAGACCATGTCGCTCGCGCGGGCCGAGCAGGTGGCGCTGTGGTCGGTCGCGCCGGTCAAGGTGTTCGCCACCATGCTGCGCCCGTTCATCTGGGTGCTCGAGAAGCTCGCCAACCTGACCACCCGCCTGCTCGGCCTGCCGCCGGCCACGCGCCTGGGGCGCGGGCACTCCGAGGAGGAGCTCAAGCTGATCGTGGCCGCCTCCTTCGAGGAGGGGGTGCTCGAGGCCGACGAGCAGGCCATGCTCTCCCGGGTCTTCGACTTCGCCGACACCGAGGTGCGCCAGGTCATGGTCCCGCGGCCCGATGTGGTCGGGCTGCCGATGGACGCGACCATCACCGAGGCGGCGACCCTCTCCCAGCGCCATCCCTACACGCGCTACCCGGTGTACGGGAACTCGATGGACGACATCCGCGGGGTCGTGCACATCCGCCAGCTGCTCGAGGCGGCCCGCGACGGCGGGGGGCAGACGCGCCTCGGGTCGGTGGTGCGGCCGGTCGAGATGGTGCCCGAGACCAAGCGGCTCGATGAGCTCCTGCGCGAGTTCCGCCGCACCAAGAGCCACCTCGCCGTGGTGGTCGATGAGTACGGGTCGATGGCCGGCGTGGTGACCCTGGAGGACCTGCTGGAGGAGATCGTCGGGGAGATCTCCGACGAGTTCGACGTCCCCAGCGAGGACGTCATGGCGGTCGACGACCGCACCTCGCTGGTCAACGCGTCGTTCGCGCTGGAGGACTTCAACGAGCGCTTCGGCAGCCACTTCGACACCGACGACTTCAACTCGATCGGCGGGGTGGTCTTCGACGCCATCGGGCGCCTGCCCCAGGTCGGCGACCGGGCGGAGCGTGACGGCTTCCGCTTCGTCGTGCGCGAGATGGAGGGATCGCGCATCACGTTGCTCGAGGTGGTCGAGCCCGAGGCGCCCCCACCCGGGGACGAGGAGGACGCCGAGCGGGAGGCCCCCGTCCGCGAGTAGGGACCCGGAGGCCTACCCGTCGGTGGGGGACCGGCGGCCGGGACCGCGGTCCAGCAGCCCGAGCAGCGCGCCCTGAGCGGCCATGACGAGCGCCACGACCAGGAGCAGGCCCGTCCACCCGTCGTCTGCTCCGGCCGCCCGGCTCGCCACCACGAGGGAGGCGATGCCGGCGGCGGCCCAGAGCACGACGAGACGCTGCGCCGGACTCCCCACAAGTCGGCGCCGCGCCCCGTCGGACCGGTTGCGTGTGGCGAGCCACACGAGGGCGGTTGAGAGGACGACGCCCACCACGAGCCCGAGCAGCAGCGCCGTCGTCCCCGTCATCGTCAGCCTCCATCCGGTTCCTGCCGGTCTTGGAGGCGATTCTCCCGGCGCGAGGTTCCCGCCGGGCGAAGGCGATATGAAGGTCGCGTGAAGGCGCGGCCCGGATCTCCGGCGCGCATCCCGCCGGCGCACGCGATCCGCCCTCCGCGGCTCTGGTCGCCCTGCTGGAGATCGCCGCCATCGTGACCGTGCGCGGGGCGGCGAGGGAGGCTGATGGGGGTGCCTTGCTAGGATCCCGGGTCGCGCCTGCGCCAGTAGCTCAGTCGGATAGAGCGTCGGTCTACGAAACCGAAGGTCGGAGGTTCGAATCCTTCCTGGCGCACCTCGCAGGACCCCGGTCCCGGACCGCGGCGTGGCGTGCCGTGGGTGGCGGAGGGGACCGCTCCCGGCACCCAGCCCGCCGGTGGCGCCGGCCCGGCCGGGCTCCGGCGGAGGGCGGCTGCGCTGGTCGGGGGTGCGTACCGCGATCTCCCTGGCCGCCGTCCTCCTCGCGCTGCCGCCGGCGGCGGGGGCGGCAGTGCCCGCGTCCTGCCGCGCCGACCTCGACGGCGCCCTCGCCGCGGGCGTGCGGGCGGGGCTCCCCGGGGTGCAGGCGGCGGTCGTGACCGACGGCCGGGTGGTCTGGCGCGGCGCCCGCGGACTGGCCGTGCGCCGGCCGGCGCGGCCGGTGACCGATCGGACGCTCTTCGCCCTGGCCAGCGCGAGCAAGCCCTACACCGCCGCGATGGTCCTGCGGCTGGCCGAGCAGGGGCGGCTGGGGATCGACGATCCGGCCCGGCGCTTCGTGCGCACCGGGGGCGCGGCCGACGCGCGCGTCACCGTGCGCCATCTGCTGGGCCACACCAGCGGCCTGCCCGACGTGTACGGGACCGCGGCGATCGGGCCGTTGCTCGAGCCTCCCCGCTACGACCCACGGCGGACCTGGCGCCTGGATCCGCTGCTTCACGCCATCCCGCGCCCGGCCACGGCGCCGGGCACCGCGTTCTCGTACTCCAACTCCAACTACCTGGCGCTCGGGCGCGTGGTGGCGGTGGGCGGCGGCGAGCCGATCAGCGGGGTGTTCCGGCGCCTCATCACCGCGCCGCTCAGCCTGCGCGACACCCACATGGCCCGGCGCGCCGACCTCATGCCCCGCACCGCGCACGGCTATGCGGCCGATGGGCGACGGCTCCGTGACATCGCCCCGGACGGCGTCATGCCCACCGACCTGTGGAACCCGGTGTTCGCCGACGGCGGCCTCGTGGCCACCGCCTCCGACGTCGCCCGCTTCTACGACCGGCTGGTGGACGGCCCGCTGCTCGGACCCGCCACGCGCCGGGCCATGCTCACCCCGGTCCCGGGGAGCGGCGGGGAGTACGGCCTGGGCCTGGAGCTCGCGCCGGGCTGGGCCGGACACACGGGCGAGTGGACCGGGTTCACCGCCTCGGTCGAGGTCGACCGCGAGGCCGGGGTGAGCGTGGCCGCACTCACCAACACCGACCGCGAGGGGGTCGGGGCGG
>JALOLS010000186.1 GCA_025455865.1 Thermoleophilia bacterium | reverse complement strand
GGGGACGATGATGCCGTCCTGGGGCATCGTGAACGACGAGATGCTCCCGCCCTGGGCCGCGCCGAAGAAGCAGGTGATGCTCGAACTGGCCCCGGTGTTCTCGGCGTCGACGTAGCCGTTCGCGATCACCCGCGCCGGGGCGCTCAGCGTGAGCGGCCCCCGGCCGAAGCGGCTGTTGGTCTGGTCGGCGGTCGAGAGGACGGTGGCGAAGCTCCCCTGAGGCACCTGGGTGTCGACGTAGGCCGGAAGGGTGACCGCCGCCGTGGCCGGCACGGTCGCGCTGGATCCCACGGTCCCCTGGGGCCCCTGCGGTCCCTGCGGCCCCTGGGGGCCCTGCGCTCCTGCCTGTCCGACCCGCTGGAGCTGGGCGACCACGTCGGGGGCGAGCTTGGCCTGGGTCACGCTCCCGTCGGCCACGGCGAGGGTGGGCCAGCCCGATGCCCGGGTCACGCTGGAGAACGGGTTCACCGGCGCCTTGTCGGTGCTGTCGGCCGGGCGCACCGGGATCAGCAGCCCGAGCGCCTCGTTGCTGCGGCGCACCGCGGCCTGGGAGATGCGCTGGTTGATCAGCAGTTGCTCGGCGGTGACCTCCACCGCCGTCTGGCGCTGCACCCCCGCGGCGCTCAAGCTCACGGCCCCACCGAGCCCCAGCGCGATGCCTGCCGCCACCCCCGCCCATGCGATCGTCGCGCGTTCCCACGCTCCCCCTCGTTTCGTCGGTTCTGGCGGCGGGACGCTACCGGCCCCGGCAGGATGCGATGCTGTGCCGGTGGACGCCCCCCGCCGCACCGCCCTCGTCACCGGCGCCGCCCGCGGGATCGGCCGGGCGACCGCCGGTGCGCTCGCGGTCGCCGGCTGGGACGTGGTGGCCGGCGTGCGCGACCCCGCCGCCCTGGTGCCCTTCGCCGCGCCCGGGGTGCGCGTGGTGCGCCTCGACGTCACCGACCCCGAGTCGGTGCGGGCCGGGGTGGGGGAGGCCGAGGCGCTCACCGGCGGTCCGCTCGGGCTGGTGGTCAACAACGCCGGCTGGGCGCTCTTCGGCGCGGTCGAGGACGTGGACCCCGACCTCGCCCGCCGGGTGTTCGACACCAACGTCTTCGGCGCCCTGGCCGTCCTGCAGGCGGCCCTCCCGGGCATGCGCCGGGCCGGCGGCGGGGTCGTGGTGTCGGTCTCGACGCTCTCAGGCCGGGTGCCGCTGCCGCTCTTCGGGCTCTACAGCGCCTCCAAGCTCGCGCTGGCGGCGATCACCGAGGCCCTCGCCCTGGAGCTCGCCCCCGTGGGCGTGCGCGCGGTGGTGATCGAGGCCGGGGTGGTGCGGACCGAGTTCGCCCTGGCCACCGTCGTGTCCGGCGCGGCCGGCGGCCCGGATCCCCTCTATGGCCCCATCCGCGACCGGGTGCTGGGGTCGCTGCGTGCCATCCGCGACCAGGCCGGCCTGGAGGCGTCCGATGTCGCCGCGGCGGTCGTGCGCGCCGCCGAGGATCCGGCCACGCCGGCCCGCCTGGTGCTCGCCGACGCCGGGCTCGCCGCGGTGGCCGACGCGGTCGGCGGACCGGCCGCGGATGCGCTCGACCAGGTGCGCGCCCACTTGGGGCTCCCGGTCGCCGGCGAACCGGATCCGCCGGCTCGCTGAGCCGCTGAGGGTTACCTTCCGGCGGATCCGTCCGCCGAACGCCAGGGGACCGCCGCCGTCACCCTCGCCGCCGCCGCGCTGGCCGCCCCGGCCCTCGCCTCGGCCGCGATCCCGTCGGTCACGGCGGGCGGCGTGCTCTCCCTGGGGGCGAGCGGCGGCACCCTCACGGCGGTCCCCGGCCGGGCCGGCGTGTTCGACCTGCGGCTGACCGGGGTGGCCGGCGCGACCACCCTCCAGCCCGGCCAGGGGACGCTCGCGGTGCTCGCGCCCGGCTCGCTGCCCTCCCGCTGGGCCGCTCTCGGCTTCGCGGCCGACCCGCCCACCGCGGCCCTCGCCCTGAGCGGCCGCCCCGCGAGCCGCGACGTGGCCCTGCTCACCCTCTCCCGGCCCCGGGCGGTCTCCGGCGGGCTGGTCTTCCGCGTCCGCACCGCGAAGCCCCGGACCACCGGCGCCCTGCGTGACCTGTCCCGCCGCGCCGACCGCCCGGTGGCCGGGGCCTTCGGATCGGCCTCGCTCGTGCTCGACCGCGCCGGGTCGATCCCGCCGAACACGATCGTGGAGTCGGTCTCGATGGCCTTCTCGGTCACCGGCTTCCCCGCGGGCTCCGGCTTCGTGGCGCTCACCCTCGACTCGGGGGCGAAGTTCCAGGCCGGCCTTCCCTCGGCCGGGTCGCCGCTCATCATCGCGAGCACCCGCGGCAGCCTGGCCGGGACGAGCAACTTCGAGGGCGGCGCGCAGGGGTCCGTGCTCCAGGGCTCGGTGGACGTCCCGGTGACCCAGGCGATGGTCCAGCAGCCGAACCTGACCTTCACCGGGACCCTGCTCGCGCCCGCCGGGGTGACCGTGACCGCCCAGGTCGGCGGCACCACCGTGACCGTGCCCTCGGGTCGGTTCTCGATCACCTTCCCCGGGTAGCCCGGGGGTCCCGCGCGCGGACGGCAGCGCCGCCCGGGGGTCAGCGGCGGTTCAGCTCCCGCACCCGCGCGACCAGCGCCTCGAGCAGCCCCCAGGCGAGGTCCGGGTGCTCACGCACGAACGGGCGGAACTCCCAGGAGGAGAGGGCGTAGAGGACCATCTCGCTC